>NZ_JBMQQZ010000081.1:0-18346 GCF_057362025.1 Bordetella sp.
GTATTTGGCCACGGTGCGGCGGGCGATGACGATGCCCTGTTCGGCCAGCTTGAGCATGAGCTGATTGTCCGACAGGGGCTTGGCGCGGTTCTCCTCGGCGACCAGGCGCTTGATGTGCGCCTGCACCGCCGTGGCGGACGCGCTGTCGCCGGTATCGGTCGCCACCCCTGCGCCAAAAAAGTCCTTGAGCTCCATCGTGCCGAACGGAGTGAGCATGTACTTCTGCGTTGTGGCCCGTGAAATCGTGGATTCATGCAATCCCAATTCCCCGGCGATATCCTTCAGGATCAGCGGCCGCATGGCCGAGGGCCCCTGGCTGAAGAAGGCGGACTGGTGGTCGACGATAGCCTGCGCCACCCGCAGGATGGTAT
This sequence comes from Bordetella sp., assembly GCF_057362025.1. Lineage (NCBI taxonomy): Bacteria > Pseudomonadati > Pseudomonadota > Betaproteobacteria > Burkholderiales > Alcaligenaceae > Bordetella > Bordetella sp. The sequence continues at coordinate 372 of NZ_JBMQQZ010000081.1, forward strand.
CGAAGCGCTGCTCCACGTTGCGGATCATCCATCGGGCCTGTTGCAGTTGCGCGTGCAGGGCGGAATGGCTGGCATCGCGCTGATTCGCCAGCATCTGCGCATAGACGCCATTGATGCGCAGGCGCGGCATCGCCGCGCTGTTCAGCACCACCCGCCAACCCTTGCGCCCTTTGCGGACGATGACGTCGGGAATGGCGTAGTCGGCAGCCGGCACCGTCCAGCGCCGGCCCGGCCGCGGATCGAGCCTCAGGATCAAGGCCCGCGCGGCCCGGACCATGGCATCGTCGCACTGCAGGGCCTCGCGCAGGCGCGCCGGATTCACGCCCGCCAATAGTGGCAGGTGACCGGCGCAGATACGCAGGGCGCAGGCCAGGACCGCTGGGTCGGCCGCCTCGGGCAACGTGGCGATGTTGGGTTCGCGCAACTGCAGCGCCAGGCATTCGGCCATATCGCGCGCGCCGATGCCGGGCGGATCGAAGGATTGCAGCAACCGCAAGGCGGCGCGCAATTCGTCTATGTCGGCTTCGACTTCCGCGGGCAGCCATCCCAGGATCTCTTCCAGCGGCGACCCCAGATAGCCGTTGTCGTCCAACTCGTCGATCAGCAGGGCCACCAGCGTCGCGTCGCGATGGCTCGCGCGCGTGAGCGCCAGCTGGGCCAGCAGATGCTCGCGCAAGGTTTCGCCGCGAGCGGCTTCCGGCATGTCGTTGTCGTCGTCGGAATGGACCCCCTTGGCGCCCGGCATTTCGTCCACACCGGTTTCGCGTTCCGGCGTAGGATCGTCGTCATGCGCCGATTCTTCGCGATTGGAATCGATGTCTTCCGCCGCGGGATCCTCGTCACGCTCCAACAGCGGGTTTTCGTCCAGCGCCTGCGAGATTTCCGCCTCGAGGGCGAGCGTCGACAGCTGCAGCATCCGGATGGATTGCTGCAGCTGCGGGGTCAGGGCCAGGTGCTGCCCGGGGCGGAGTTCAAGGGCGTGACGCGTCATAGGTACAATATTTTGCATGATGAATCCGACTTCGCCCGAACGCGTACGCCAGGATAGCCGGCTGATCCGCCAGACTCTGCTGAAACTGTCCTCCTCACGGCTGGCCGTCCGCGCGATCGTCATCGCCGTGGCCGTGGTGATCTGGCTGCTGGTGGCCCAGCGTATCCTGGCCTTCGGCGCCACCCTGGATTATCAGTTCCTGCACCCGCTGGGCGCTTCGACCATCGAATTGCTGAATCGCATCAACCCTTATTTGTGGTGGGCGGTAGCCGCCATATGGTCATTGATCGTGTTCTTCGCCGTACGGGGATGGCTGCGCGGCAATATGGAGGCCGAACGGCTGCGGACCGTACCGGCGGACACCTTTGCCGACCTGGCGGCCGAGCTTGGCGATGAAGCCCTGGCTGTGATGCGCTGGAGTTGGGGCAGCCGCGACGAACCCTTTACCGTTGGCGATCTGCAACGCACGTTGTGGGAAATCCGCCACGGACGCATCGCCAAGATCGCCATGGTACGCGAACAGGAGGCCATGCTGGGCATTCCGCAAGGCGTGCCGGGTCGGATCGACCGCGGCGACCGCGCCGCCCGCCCGGATCGCGCAGACCGGGCCGAGCGCCCGCTGGCCTCCGGCCGCGAGCTGCCCGGCGAACGCCGCCGCCCCTTGCGGGCCGGTATCGAAACCGAAGGCCCGGCGGAGCCGCGCATCGGCCCTATCAAGTAAAGTAGGGGCCGGCGAACACGCCAAGATTGCATCATCCACCGAAATGTGGTTGACTTATGGCTTGCCCATCATCACACCCATGGCCGCTAACCGCACCTTCCTCGCGATAACCACCGGACGCTTCGGCGCGCCGATGGGCGGCCTGCGTTCCGCGCAAGGCGGGCATGCAGGGGTGTCGACCGTGGCGGACGCCCGGCAGGCCATCGCCGCCGGCTCGCTGGCGCTATCGCTACAACTACCGATCGGTTGCCGGGCCTAGCGTCCCGTGGCAGTTCGGCAGCCGTTGCGCCACACCGTCTTTCCCTTTTAAAACACGAATCTCCCGCCGGCCCGGCCAGGCAAGACCTATCCGGGCTCATCGCCCCGACGCGGCGCGCGATGGGCCGGCAGGCCAGGTGAATCAGCGGCATCGCCATACAGGCGCCGCGCACCGGGATTCATGGACATGCCCCGAGGTAACCCTGATGATGCTCGCCAACCCCGCACAGAAATACCGCCCCTTCGCGCCCTTCGCGCAGGACTACGCCGAACGCACCTGGCCCAGCCGGCGCATTACCCAGCCGCCGATCTGGATGAGCACGGACCTGCGCGACGGCAATCAATCGCTGATCGAGCCGATGAGCATCGAGCGCAAGCTCAGGTTCTTCGAACAGCTGGTGAAGATCGGCTTCAAGGAAATCGAAGTCGGTTTCCCGTCGGCCTCGCAGACCGACTTCGATTTCGTGCGCAAACTGATCGATGAAGGGCGCATTCCGGAGGACGTCGTCATCATCGTGCTGACCCAGTCGCGCGAAGACCTGATCGCGCGCACCGTGGAAGCGGCCGCGGGCGCCCGCCGGGCCATCGTGCATCTGTACAACGCCGTCGCGCCAGCCTTCCGCAAGATCGTCTTCAACATGAGCAAGGACGACATCCGGAAGATCGCCACCACCGGCACGGAAATGGTCAAGGCCGCCGTCGCGCGCCACCCGGAAACCAAATGGGGCTACGAGTATTCGCCGGAAGTCTTCAGCACGACGGAGCCGGAGTTCGCGCTCGAAGTGGTGAACGCGGTCTCGGCCGTGTGGCAGCCGACGCCCACGGACAAGATGATCGTCAACCTGCCGGCCACGATCGAGGCGACCACCCCCAACCTGTATGCGGACCAGATCGAATGGATGCACCGCAACCTGGCGCGCCGCGACAGCATCGTGCTGAGCGTGCATCCGCATAACGACCGCGGCACCGCCGTGGCGGCCGCCGAGTTCGCCGTGATGGCGGGCGCCGACCGCATCGAAGGCTGCCTGTTCGGCAGCGGCGAGCGCACCGGCAACGTCGACCTGGTAACGCTGGCATTGAACCTGTACACCCAGGGCGTGCATCCCGGCCTGGATTTCTCCGACATCGATGAAGTGCGCCGTTGCGCGGAATACTGCAACCAGTTGCCCGTGCATCCGCGCCACCCGTACGCGGGCGACCTCGTGTTCACCGCATTTTCGGGTTCGCACCAGGACGCCATCAAAAAGGGCTTCGCGCGCCAGCAGGCCGATGCGCCATGGGAAGTGCCCTACCTGCCCATCGATCCTGCCGATCTGGGCCGCAGCTACGACGCCGTGATTCGCGTCAACAGCCAATCCGGCAAGGGCGGCGTGTCCTATCTGCTGGAACAGGAACACGGCCTGGTCCTGCCGCGCCGCCTGCAGATCGAGTTCAGCCGCGCGATCCAGCGCGTGACCGACGAGACGGGCCGCGAAGTCACCGCCACCGATGTGTACGACATTTTCAAGAAGGAATACCTGGACCAGCACGCGCCCTGGAAACTCATCCGCCACCGCATCATCGGCGATCCGGCGGCGGCGGAGTCCAAGCATTTCCGCGTGGAAGCGGACGTCGAGGTCGACGGCCAGCGGCGCACGATCACCGGGGAAGGCAACGGCGCGATCTCGGCCTTCGTGGCGGCGCTGGGCATGCCGGCACGCGTCATGGACTATCACGAGCATGCGATCGGCGCCGGCTCGGACACGCGGGCGGCCAGCTATATCGAAGTACGCGTGGGCGATTCCGCGACGGGCTTCGGTGTGGGCGTGGACCGCGATATCGTGACCGCGTCGTTCCAGGCCGTGCTGTGCGCCATCAACCGGCACGTGAAGGGCAATGCGGCTGCGCGGGACACGGCGCAGGCGGAGGCCGTCACGGCCTGAGGCCGGCCCCGCCACCGATCGAAAGCCGGGGCCGCGATCCGCTGCACCGGCGTGCCAAGCCAGAACCGCCAGCGCGACATGCTGGCGGTTTTTTTTAGCGGATACCGGCGCGCAGGAAGGATTGCACGAACTGCCGCTGGAACAACAGGAAGGCGATCAGCAGCGGCGCGGCGGACAGCAGCGTCGCCGCGGTAATGACCGACCAATCTATGCCTTGGTCGGAAGAGGAAAACACCTGCAAACCGACCGTCAGCGGACGGGTATTGACGGAATTCGTGATGATCAGCGGCCACAGGAAATTGTTCCAGTGGTAGCTCACCGATACCAGCCCGTAGGCGATATACGTGGGCCGGGCCAGCGGCACGTACACCTTCATCAGGATCTGCCAACCGTTGGCGCCTTCCACACGCGCGGCTTCTTCCAGTTCGCGCGGAATGGTCTTGAAAGTCTGCCGCAAGAGGAAGATGCCGAATGCCGATGCGAAGTACGGCAGTCCGATGGCGAACACGGTATCGCGTATGCCCAGCCACGTCATGGTGCGGTAGTTTTCGACGATCAGCACATCGGGCATGACCATCAACTGCAGCAGGACCAGCATGAAGACAAAGTCGCGGCCACGGAACTCGAAACGGGCGAAGGCATAGCCGGCCATGGTGGACAACACGAGTTGTGCCGCCAACACCATGGTGACCAGGAAGAAGGTGTTCAAAAAGTAGCGCGGAAACGGCGCGGCGTCCCAGGCGCGGGCGAAGTTCTCCAGCGTCAGCGGCGCGAACAGATCGAAGCGGGTGGCATAGGCGGGCGGATGGATCGCTGCCCAGACCGCATAGAGCAACGGCAGGATCCACAGGATGCCCAGCAGCCACGCACCCACCGTGTCCAGCAGGGAGCCCAGCCGGGGGGGCCGCATCGCCGCCGGCCGCGTGCCGTCACCCGACGCGGCGGCCCGGACTTTTCCGATCGGGGGAGCGGGAGCGACCTTCATTGGTAGTGCGTCCTCCTGTCCAGCCAGCGGAATTTCAGCAATGCCGCCAGGCCCAGCACGGCCAACAGGACGACGGTCAGAGTGGCGGCATAGGCGGTATCCCAGAAGCTGAAGCCCACTTGGAAGATATAGAACAGCAGCAGCGTGCTGGCATTGTCGGGGCCGCCGCGCGTCATCACCAAGACATGGTCGACCAGCCGGAAGGCGTTGATCAAGGCGTTGATCAGTACGAACAGCGTGGTGGGCATGAGCAGAGGCCATAGCACGCGGCTGAAGTACTGCCAACGCGATGCGCCCTCCAGCATGGCGGCCTCGCGCAGCGAGGGTGACACGCCTTGCAGCGCGGCCAGGTAGAAGACCATGAAGAAGCCCGCCTCCTTCCAGACCGACACCACCATCAGGGCGGGCAAGGCGGTTTCGCGCGAACCCAGCCAGTTGACGCCCGGCAGGCCGAACACCTGGAGGACTTGCGCGATCAGGCCGTACTGCGGGGTGTAGAAGAACAGCCAGATATTCGCCACGGCGACCATGGGCAGCACCGTGGGCGTGAAGTAGGACAGCCGGAGAAAACCGCGGCCGGCCAGGTTGCGATTGACCCACAGCGCCATCGCCAGCGCCAGCGCCACCGACGTCGGAATGGTGCCCAGCGCGAACCACAGATTGTTCCACAGGGCCTGCCAGAACACCGGGTCCTCGCGCATCGCCTGGTAGTTGTCCAGGCCGACGAAGACCGCGGGACGACGGCCCTTGGGCGTGGAAAAGAAGCTGTGCCACAGCGTCGCGACCGCGGGATAGTGGGTAAAGGCGGCCAGCAGCACCAGGGCCGGCAGCAGCAGCAGCCAGCCGTATACCGCCTTCATCCCGGGCGCGACGCGCGGATTCATCGATAGGGCCGCAGGATGCGGTCCGCCTCGCGCTGCGCGTCGCTCAAGGCCTGCTGTGCCGGCTTCGCACCGGTCAGGACGGCCTGCAACGCGTCGTTCAGCACTTTGGTGACGCGCTGGTTCTCATGGGTGGAAAACTCCGCCACGCTGACCGCCAGCTGGTCGCGCGCCACCAGCGCGGCGGGCACCTGCTGCGCGTATTGCTTCATCTTGGGCGTTTCCCAGGCCGCCGGCGTCACCGCGACATAGCCGGTGGCGATGCTCCATTCGGCCGCGCGTTCCGGCGAGGTCGCCCACTGCGCGAACTTCAGCGCGGCCTTCTGCTGGGCCGGCGTACCGCTCTTGAAGATGTAGAAGTTGCCGCCGCCTGTGGGGCTGCCGCCGCGCATTTTCTTGGGCATCATGGCCACGCCGAACGGGAATGTGGCGTTGGCCCGGATGTTGGTCAGGTTACCCGTCGTGGTCCATATGATGGCCGCTTTCTTCTCCAGGAAGTCCTTGGGCGTGGTGCCCCAGTCGATGGTGCCCGAAGGCATCGCCCCATGCCTGGCGGACAGATCGCGCCAGAACTGCGCGGCCTCCACGACGGCGGGCTTGTCCAGCATGACCTGGTTGCCGGCCTCGTTCATCAGGATCGCGTTGTTGGGCGTGGTCAGCGCCTGGAACAGCCAATAGGCGAAAGCGCCGCCGGACGGAATTTCCAGGCCCCATTGCGTGACGTTGCCGGACGCATCCTTCCTGGTGAGCTTGACCGAAGCATCCACCAGCTCCTGCCAGGTCGCCGGCGGGTGCTCGGGATCCAGGCCAGCGGCCTTGAACAGATCCTTGTTGTAGTACATGACGATGGTGGAGCGCTGGAACGGCACGCCCCACACGTGGCCGCCGCTACGGCTGTTCTGCATGAAGGCGTCGTAGAAACCGCCCAGCCATGCCTTGCCGGCCGCATCGCCGGCCAGCCCGTCGATGGGCACGATGGCGTCCTCGTCGATCAGGGTGAACATATCGGTGGACAGCAGCACCGCAAGCTGCGGCGGCTGCCCGCCCTTCATCGCGGTCAGTACCTTGGCGATGGAGTCCTGATAGGTGCCGGCGTAGACGGGCTTGACGTTGATGTCGGGATTTTCCTTGTGGAAATCCGCCACCATGCCGTCGATGATCTTGGTGATGGGGCCGCCTACCGCCACCGGGTAATAGAACTCCACGTCCACCGCCTGCTGGGCGTGGACGGGCAAGGCAAACAGCGCGCCGGCCATGACGGCGGCAAGGCTTTTCAATACGGTGCGTCGCATAGTGGCTTCCTGGAAAGGTGCATGGGAAAAACGGGAAACATCCTGCCGCGCGATCATGACGGCCGTAGGGCGGCGCCCTTCGCATCGAAAAAATGCTGGTGTTGCGGCGCCCAATCCAGTCTGACGGCATCGCCCGCGGCCGCCGTAGCGTGCCCGGTCAGGCGCACGGCAATACCGGCGCTGGCGCCCACGGCGCAGGTAACGATGGAGTCGGCACCGAAATACTCGACGCCCTGCACGACGGCGGGACGGCCCTGGTCGGACAGGCGGATGTGCTCCGGCCGCACCCCCAGGCGGGCGGCGTTGGCGGGCGCGCCGGCAACCGCCGGCCCGCCGGTGCCGGCCGGCACGCGGACGCCGTTCAGGTTGTCCAGCATCAGCAGGTTCATGGGCGGCGTACCGATGAAGCGCGCGGCGAACTCCGTGGCGGGGCGCGCGTACAGGCCATCCGGGGTATCGCGCTGTTCCACCGCGCCGTTGCTCAGCAGAACGATCTGATCGGCCATGCTCATGGCCTCGGTCTGGTCGTGCGTGACGTAGACCATGGTGATGCCCAGCTGCCGCTGCAGCGAACGGATCTCGCGGCGCATATCGTGACGCAACTGCGCGTCCAGGTTGGACAGCGGTTCGTCCATCAGGCATACCGGCGCCTCGGAAATCACCGCCCGGCCGAGCGCGACGCGCTGCTGCTGTCCGCCGGACAATTGCGCGGGCTTGCGGTCCAGCAGTTTTTCCAGGCCCAGCAGGTCCGCCACGCGCGCGAGGCGCCTGGCGTAGTCCGCCCGCGGTTCCTTGCGCACCTTCAGGCCGAACAGGATGTTCTCGCGCACGGTCAGGTGCGGGAACAGCGCGTATGACTGGAATACCATGGCGATGCGGCGGCGCGCGGGCGGCAGGTGCGTGACGTCGTCCCCGCCAATGACGATGCGGCCGGAAGTCGGCGTGTCCAGGCCCGCGATCATGCGCAGCGTGGTCGACTTGCCGCAGCCGGACGGTCCCAGCAGGACCGTGAAGCTGCCGGCCGGCACAACGATATCGATGTCGTGGATCGCGGCGGTATCGGCGTACCGCTTCGTCAACTGTTCCAGAACGATGGCTGCCATGTCCCCTCGGTGTCAGGCTGCGGCGGGCCTATTGTGACTGCAAATGAAATCCTTTTCATTGTGCAGTGCGAACATGACGGAACGATGGCACTCCATTATTCATCGATCAGTTCCCCGCCCTCGTGAAACGGATAGGGGCCGGGATAGGGGCCGATGTAGGCCACGTGGCTGACCAGGGCGTCGTCGCGCCACTCGTGCAGCATGTAGGCCGGCGGTTCCATCATGAATGCCGAGGGCGCGTCCGGACGCAAGTCCAGCGCCACCTGGTGCGCGGGGCTGGGGCAGGTCGATGCGATCGTCCCCGCGAAGCGGCGATGGATGCTGCGGTGCAGATGGCCGCACAGGATTCTTTCGATATTGCCGTGCCTGCCGACGATGCGCGCCAGCGCTTCCGCGCCCTGCAGCAGACCGATCGCATCCATATGCCCGATGCCGGTATCGAAAGGCGGATGATGCATGACCAGCACCGTCGGCCGCGCCGGTTGCTCGGCCAGGCGGCCGGCCAGCCAGGACAGGCGCCGCTCGCAAAGGATGCCGTGGCTATGGCCGGGGACGACGGTGTCCAGCACGACGATGCGCACGGGATAGTCGTCCACGACGTACTGGGCATAGCCGTCGCAGCCGCGCAGCGAGGGATGGCCGACAAAGACGTTCGCCAGCGTGTCGCGGTCGTCGTGGTTGCCGGGCAGCAGCAGGTAGGGCATGTTCAGCTCGTCGAGCATGCCCTTCAGGTGGACGTACTCGGCGGGACGGCCGAAGTCCGTGAGGTCGCCGGAAATGATGACGACATCCGGCCGGGGACGCTGGGCGTTGATGGCGGCGATGGCCGGCGGCAGGAAGGTATCCGTGGCGACCACGCGATAGGCCTTCTGGCCGGGCAGGCGGATATGGAGATCGCTGAGCTGGGCAATAAGCATGTCGTGTCGGATGTGCGGTGTGGCGGAGTAACGATGCGGCGATGTGGCCGAAAGGAATGGCGGCGCGTCACCCGGCCAGCGGACGCGCCAGACGGACGGCGACACGGTCGCCGACGGCATGCGCGCTGTCGGCGGGCGCCACCACCGAAAAGGCTTGCCCGTCATCCAGCAGGACTTCCAGGCGGATGGCCGCGCCCAGGAAGAAGCGCGCCACGATGCGGGCGGCCAGGGCGTTATCGCGGGCAGGCAGCAGTTGGGCTTCGTGCGGACGGAAGGCGATGTCGCCGCCGCCCGCTATCAGCAAACCTTCGGCGGTCGCCGCCTTGACGCGGCATAGCGTGCCCAGAAAGCCGCCGACGAAGGCAGTGGCGGGCGCGCGATACAGCGCTTCCGCCGTACCGGTCTGCTCGAGCCGGCCCTCCGACATCACGGCGATGCGGTCGCCCAGCATCATGGCCTCTTCCTGGTCGTGCGTGACGATGACCGTGGTGATCGCCAGCTCGCGCAACAGTTGCGCGAGCTCGACCCGCAGCTGCTCGCGCAGTTTGGCGTCCAGCGCGGTCAGCGGTTCATCCAGCAGAAGAACGCGCGGCTGGATGGCCAGCGCGCGCGCCAGGGCAACGCGCTGGCGCTGCCCTCCGGACAACTGGCCGATGCGGCGATCGGCGTAGTCCCCCAGCCGCACCAGGTCCAGCATTTGGCGCACGCGGACATCGCGGGCCGCGGACGCCATGCCGCGCACGCGCAGGCCGTAGCCCACGTTGCCGGCGACGGTCATGTTGGGAAACAGGGCATAGTTCTGGAAGACGACGCCCACGCCGCGCGCCTGTGGCGGCTGCGCCGTGACGTCTTCGCCATCGAAGCGGATACTGCCACCCGCGTCGGGCGCTTCCAGTCCGCACATCATGCGCAACAAGGTCGTCTTGCCGCAGCCCGACGGGCCCAACAAGGCCAGCGTACTGCCGCCTTCCACATGCAGGTCGATGGGATGCAGGGCACGCGTGCCGTCCGGCCAGGTCTTCGCGCACTGGCTCAGCGTGATGGCGACGGGCGGTGCCATGGCGGGTACCTGGTGCGCGGCGGCCGCAATATGCGCGCAATCCGCCGCGACCGCGGCGGCTTTCTTTTCCGATGCGATCATGGCGCCTCCCTGGCCTGGAGAGCGGGCGAAACGGCCGGTGCGCGGCGCGGGTCCGCATTGCCGTTGGCGGTGGCGCGGCCCGCGAACCACTGCAGGCCAAGCAAAAGGGGCATGATCATCAGCAGGAACACCAGCGTATAGGCCGAGCCCACTTCCAAGCGCATCGACGCGTAGCTGTCGGCAAGGCCGACGGGCAGGGTCTTGGTCAAGGGGGTATGCAGCAGCCAGGTCAGATTGAATTCGCCGACCGACAAGGTCAGCACGGTCAGCGCGCCGGTCAGGATGCCGGGCATGGCGTTGGGTACGACGATGTCGAAAAAGCGGCGCGCGCACGAGGCGCCCAGCGTGGACGCGGCCTCGTCCAGCGTGGCCAGGCCTGCCAGCGCCATGCTGGCCTTGGCCGCGCGCACCATGAAGGGCAGTGTGAACAGCACGTGCCCGATTACGATGAACGCCACGCTGCCACGCAGTCCGCCGACGCTGCCCCACGACACGATCAGCGCGAGCGCCGTGGCCAGTCCGGGCACGGCCACGGGCAGGGTCAGCAGCGATTCGAAAACGCCGGCCAGGCGTCCGCGATGCGTGGTCAGGGCCCAGGCCGCGGGCACGCCGATCGCCAGGCACACGGCCAGCGTCGCCAGCGCCACGGCCAGCGAGCGCCACACCGTATCCGAATACAGGTCCCATACCTGCGCCACCCAGCGCAACGTCAGGCCGCTGGACAAGCCGATGAAGGCATTGCGCGTCAGTCCAGCGAGCATCGACATAATGACCGGACCGATAAGGAAAGCGGCCACGACCAGTGTCGCGGACAGGCCCAGGCGGAATTCCATGGCGGAGGATCGCATGCTTACGCTCCCGCGCCGGCGCGCTCGCCGGAGACGCTGTGCGCCACGTACAGAATGGCCCATGTCACACCGCCCAACACGATGGACAAGGCGGCCGCCACGGGAATATTGGCGTAGTTGGTGAACTCGTTGTAGATGGTCACGGGCAGCACGTCGATCTGCGTACCGAGCGTGAAGACGGTGCCGAACGCGCCCATGCTGGTGGCGAAGCACATGGCCCCCGCGGCGGCCAGGGCCGGTCGCAAGGCAGGCAGCTCCACATCCGCGAACCGCCGCCAGCCGCCGGCGCCAAGGGTCGCCGCGGCCTCGCGCATGGCGGGGTCGATCTGCGACGCGGCGGCCGCCACCATGCCGATGGTGCGCGGCAGGGAGAAGTACAGATAACCCAGGAACAGGCCGGCCATGCCATAGGCGAAGACCAGCGGCTGGCCGGTCAGCCAGCGCGAAACCGTGCTGGCCAGGCCCTGGCGCCCCGCCAGGAGGATGATCAGGAAGCCCACGACCACGCCGGGAAAAGCCAGCGGAAACGTCAGCATCCCCATCAGCGCGCCGCGCCCCGCGAAGCGGGGATGGGCGGCCAGGAAGCGCCCGACGGGCAAGGCGATGGCCAGCGTGACCAGCGAGGCGGCCAGCGACAGCGCCGCCGTGTTGAACAGGCTGCGCCAGTACTGCGCGTGCGCGATCACCGTCCAGTACGCGCTGGCGCCGTCGCGCACCGCGAAGCCCGTGGCCGCCAGGCGCGCCATGGGCAGCAGCCAGAAGGCCAGGAACAGCGCCGCGGCCGGCGCGGCAAACATCATTCCATCACGCCGTGCCATCTCGACCTTCCATCGCGCAATGCCACCCGCATGACACCGTCATGGCTCTATCGGGAATGCCGCGGACCATCTAGTTCACTTCCTTGGCGTAGCGTTCCGAGAACGCGCGTTGCACCGCCGCCATCTTGCCGTAGTCGACGGTCCCGGCACGCGCGTACTCCGACGCCGGCAGGAACTTCTTCTGCGCCTCCGGCGATACCGCGCTCGGGCGCACCGGACGCAGATAGGCGTTGGCCCAGATGGCCTGGCCTTCATCGGACAACGTGAAATCCAGGACCTTGCGGCCGTTGTCCGCATGCGGCGCATTGGCGACCAGGCTCATCACATAGGGCACCGCGATCGTCCCTTCCTTGGGAATGACGAACCGCACGTGCGCGCCATCCTTGTACCTGGCGCGATAGGCATTGAAGTCGTAGTCGACCAGGATGGGAATTTCGCCGGACAACACGCGCGCATAGGCGGTCTGCTTGGGGACGATGGGGTCGTTGGCCTGCATCTTCCTGAACCACTCGATGGCCGGACCGAAGTCGTCCAGGTTGCCTCCCATGGCGCGGTTCACCGCCACCGCGCCGACGTAGCCGACGAAGGCGGAGGCCGGATCCAGATAACCCACCATGCCGCGGTACGCCGGCTTGAGCAGGTCCTGCCAGGACTGCGGCACCGGCTTGCCGTTGAGGGCGTCGACGTTGACCATGAAGCCCAGCGTGCCCGAATGGATGGCAAACCATTTGCCATCCGGATCCTTCATGCCGGCGGGGATGTCGTCCCAATGGGAGGGCTTGTAGCCTTGCACGAGCTTGTCCTGCGCGGCCTGGATGCCGAAGGTCACGCCCAGGTAGGCGACGTCGGCCACCGGATTGGCGCGCTCGGCCGCCATCGATGCCAGCGCCTGGCCCGAATTCTTGTTGTCCGCGGGCACCGCGATGCCGGTCTTTTCCTTGATGGCCTTGAGCTCTGCGGCCCAGTCCGCCCATTCGGGCGGGCAGTTGTAGCAGACGGCATTCTGCGCATGCGCGGCCGCGCCCATCAGCCCCAGGGCCAGGGCGGCGGCGCGCAGCGCCTTGTTCAGCAATTGCGACATTTCAATGTTCCTTATTCGGCAGGATAGGAAGAAGCGGCCGCCACGGTGCGGCCGGTAATCAATCGATGCGGCAGGCGCGAGGAAACCGGGGATTCGCCGCGCAACATCGCCAGCAGTTGCGCGCAGGCGCCGGCGCCGATGTCGCGGCTGGGCTGTTCGACGGTGGTCAGCGGCGGCACCATCAGGGCGGCGAAATGCATGCCGTCGAATCCGCATACCGACAGGTCGTCCGGCACGCGCAGGCCCAGCGCTCGCAGTTCGGCGATAACCGACGCGGCCAGCAGATCGTTGGAGCAGAACAAGGCCGTGGGCGCGAGGCCTTCGTCCAGCGCCTGGCGCAGCAGGCCGGCGTCCGCGGCCGTGTGCGACGGCATGCACAGATGCACGGGCGGCGGCAGGCCCAGTTCCCGGGCGCAGGCGCGCGCCCCTTGCAGGCGGCGGCGCGCGCGATCCGACGCGGCCAGAGGACCGGTCACCAGCGCGATGCGGGTATGGCCCTCGCTCGCCAGCCAGCGCACCATGTCGCGCGCGGCGGCCATGTTGTCCACCGATACGCAGGGATGCGACGGCGATTCGTTGTAGACCAGGACATAAGGCAAACCTTCATGCGCGAGCGCGCGCAAGGTCGCGCTGCGCGCGGCGTTGGCCACCGCCAGCAGCACGCCTTCCACCTGGTGGTCGAGCAGGCTGCGCACCGCGGCCGCTTCGCGCGGCAGGTCATACCCTGTAGTGGTGACCATGATGCTGTAGCCGTGATCGTGGGCCCAGGCCTCCGCGCCTTCGAAGCATTCCGCGAACACGGGATTGCACAGCGTGGGCAGCGCCATGCCGATGGTGCGCGTGCTGCCCGAGCGCAGGCTGCTGCCGACGCGGTTGGGACGGAAGCCGGATTCCCGCGCGACCCGTTCGATGCGCTGCAAGGTATCCGGACGCAGCAACCCGGGCCGGTTGAAGGCGCGCGATACCGTGGCGGGTGACACACCGGCGTCACGCGCGATATCCAGAATCGAGGGCCGGTGCAGGGGTTTGCTGGGCACGGACGGCTGTCCCTGTGGTTGAAATCGTTTTCACTTTAGGCGCCGTGCATGACAACGTTATTGCAGCGCAGCGTGCCGCTGCGCGCCGTGGCGGTTCAGTTCCGTGCAAGGTCCGTGGATTCAGGCCCGGGTCCTTGGGGGAATACACGAATGGTGCCGGCACCTGGGGCTGGCACAATTGCTGCTGGGATAAGACGGCGCCGCGCGAGAGCGGGGACGCGAAAAGGTTTTCGATGCCGCGCGCGCGGGCATGGGCCGCATCCGCTGGGGAAGTTATTGAATGGCTATGGTTTTGAATCAATTATCGGCACTGGATGCCGTGCGCATGCTGCAGCGGCGCGAATTGTCCGCGGTACAGCTCATGCGGGCCTGCTTCGCGCGCATCGAACAGCGCGAGGACAGCGTGCATGCATGGGCTGCGCTGGACAAAGAGGCCGCCCTGGCCCGCGCCCTGGCCCTGGATAACGGCGCCATCACAGGCCCCTTGCACGGACTGCCCTTCGGCGTGAAGGACGTGTTCGATACGCAAGACCTTCCCACGACCTACGGCTCCCCCATCTACCGCGACCATCGCCCCGAAGCGGACGCGGGCGCGGTAGGGCGCAGCCGCCAGGCGGGCGCCCTGGTGGCCGGCAAGACGATCAGCACGGAATTCGCCACCTTCAAGGCGCCGCTCACACGCAACCCGCATAACACCGCATATACGCCCGGCGGCTCGTCCAGCGGTTCCGCCGCGGCCGTCGCCGACTTCATGGTGCCTTTCGCGCTGGGCACGCAGACCGCCGCGTCGGTGATCCGTCCGGCCGCCTATTGCGGCGTGGTCGGCTTCAAGCCCAGCTTCGGCACCATCCCGCGCGACGGCATCAAGCTGCTGGCGCCCACCCTGGACACCGTGGGCTGTTTCACCCGGACGGTCGACGATGCGGCGTTGGTCGCATCGGTGCTGATGGACCAGCCCGGATTGCGTCGGCTGGACTACGACGGCCCGCCGCGTGTCGGCATCTATCGGACACCGCAATGGCGCCACACGCTGCCAGAGACCCGCGAAGCAATGATGCAGGCCGCCGAAACGCTGGGACGCGCCCGCGCCGTGGTCCAGGAAGTCGATACCCCGCCGGAATACTGCGCGCTGGTGCAATTGCAGTCCGACATCATGGCCTATGAGGCGGCGCGTTCGCTGGCGACCGAGCGGGAGCAGCATGCAAGCCAGATCAGCCCGGGGCTGCTCGCGCTGCTGCAGGGCGGGGACAAGATAGACCAGGCCCGGCACGAGGCCAATCTGCAGCGGGCCTCCGACATGTACTCGCACCTGCGTGGCTGGTTCGATCGCTTCGACGTCCTGCTCACCCCCAGCGCGCCGGGCGAAGCACCTTTCGCGGACCAGGGCACCGGCGATCCGCTGTTCGGACGCGTGTGGACCTTGTTCGGCCTGCCTTGCATCCACCTGCCCTTTGCCACCGGGCCGCACGGCCTGCCGGTGGGCCTGCAGGCCGTGGGCGCCAAGGGCAGCGACCATCGCTTGCTGTGCATCGCCAAGTGGATGCACAACAAGCTGCGCCCGCAAGGCTGAGCACGCTTGGACGGCGCGCGCCGCCCGCCACGCGCGGCTTTCGTTCAGTAGCCGACCGTCAGGCCCGGCAGGTCGACGGTAATCCGAGACCGGCCCAGCGCCAGTGCGGCCTGATGGGCGAATTCCTGCGCGCGCCGCGTGTCGGCCGCCAACAGGTCATAACCGAGCGCGTCGGCCACGCCCAATATTTTGTCCAGCAGCAGGACCTTGCCGCTGGGCCGCAAGGGCTCGCAGCCAAGGGATTCCCAGTTCCGGTCGAACCATTCGCGCGCCCGCGCCGCGCCTTCGGGCGTGGGATCCACCTGGGTGACCAGGTGAACCGCCCGCCGGGCATCGTAAAGGATGGAGACGTCTGCGCGCATGCCGGTTTCCTTGTGCCGCGGAACGCGGCGTCGTGGCCCGCACGGCCCGGACCGCGCGGCATCAGGTTCACGCGCTTACGCGACGCATCACCAGGACGTGGCCGTTTCCCACGTGACATTCACGCCCTTGGCCTGGGCTTTCTTCATCAGGTCCAGCAACGGATATGCGCGTTGCTGCAGGCCTACCGGCCGCGCCATGGGATGCACAGGCTGGGCATCCGGGTCTTTTTCCACGTCCTCGGAAGGGTGTGGGGCCAGCTCCACCGCCTTTTCTATGCCGGCGATGGCCTGCGGCAATTGATCCGGCGTGAACACGCCGCGTTCGGGAAACGCAGCAGGAAGCGACTTGCCCGCTGCCCGCAGCAACGGTGCGGCGTGATCGGAGAGCATCAGGACTTCCGAGCCGGCTTTGGAGCGGAAAGAGATCAGCATGGCGTAATTCCAGGGTCTTTCATCAGGGACGAATTCATACACTACCCCAACACGGCAAGCCTGCCAATCGCACTCTGGACGCAGGACGTCGACAGGTTGCGCACGGGGCGCGGCCGCGCGTCCATGGAGCAGCGACGTGCGGATCGGAACGGGATATGGCGGAAGAGGGAACGGCGTCATGGGGGCGATCGCCGTTCTCGGATGGATGGCAGCGGCGGTATCGGCCGCGGCAACGGCCGACCCGGCCGCGCCGGCGCCGCGCCAGGGCGCGTGCGCGGCCGGCCGCCTGGGCCAGCCTTGTCCGGCGGGCGGTACGGCCGCGCAAGGCGCGCCGGCGCCCACGCTGAACCTGGGCGTGGGCAATCCCATCCATCTGGTTTCCGGCAACAAGTACCAGCGTGAAGTCGACCTTCCGGGTCCCGGCGGGCGCGTGGGCCTGGAAATCGTGCGGCACTACAACTCGATGGATCCGCGTACCGGCTTGCTGGGCCGTGGCTGGATGCTGTCGTACGACACACGCCTGTACGCGCACGCCGCGTATGACAAGGTGCAGATCCTCCAGGCCGACGGCAGTCGCGTGGATTTTCGTTGCGATGCGGCATGCCGTCCGCTGGGCCAGGCGCGCGGCCGGCTCGTCCGGGCAGCGCTCACCGGAGAAGCGCACACCGCGCCGCGCGAGGGCGACGAGGCCCGGCAAGTCCGGTGGCGCTGGCACTGGCCGGATGGCCGCACGCTGCATTTCGACGCGGCGGGCCGGCTGGCGCGCATCGACGATGCCGGCGGACACCATGTGCGCATCGTCCGCGACACCGTTGCCGGCGCGACGACAGGCGCGATCAGCGCCGTGGTGGACGATACGGGCCAGGCCTTGCGCTTCTTCTACGAATCGGGGCCCGCCGGCACGCGGCTGGCGCGCATAGACACGCCTTACGGCAGCTATGCGTATCGCCATGACGTGCCGCCCGCGCGCGCGGCACAAGCGGGTGCGGCACGGCAACGCCGGGCGATCGTGGCCGCGGGGCAGCGGTCTGGGCGCGATGGGCGACTGGCGGCGGTGGTGCACCCGGCGGGGTGGCGGCGCGAATACGCCTACGAGCCCGCCCTGCAGGGCGGCAACCCTTATCTGTTGACCGGCATTGCCTGGCGCATCGCGGACGATGCCGTCCCGCTGCGCACCCATAGTTGGGCTTACGACACGCAAGGCCGCGCCGTGCTCGCGGCGCATGGCGACCCCGCATCGCCACGCCATCGCGTGGAAGTCAGCTATTCGGCGGCGCCCACCGCCGACGGCGCGGCCGGGCTGACACGCGTGCACGGCAACGGCGGCGTCACGGATTTCCATACCGCCATTCGCGGCGGGAAACCGGTGCTGCTGCGGGTGGACGGCACGGGGTGCGCGGGCTGCGCGGCGCCGGGGTTGCAGGCGGAACACGATGCGCGCGGCAGGTTGACGCGATTCAATGGCCTGCATCTGCAACGCGATGAGGACGGCGCCCTGCGGCGCCTGTGGGACACCGGGTCCGGATGGCCCGGCCTGTCGATGTCGTTCGATCCGGCCGATCCGCCAGGCAGGCTGGCGGCTTGGTCTTCCGACGCGACCGGACAGGAAACGCGCA
>NZ_JBMQQZ010000082.1:0-29386 GCF_057362025.1 Bordetella sp.
AGTGACCATAGTGGTTTCGGCACGGAAATGTTTACCGCTGCCACCGGCTCGCCGCTGTCATCCGACACCGTGGCGGCGACGTTGAGGTCGCCGGGATAGAACTCTTCATCCGCATAGGCGTAGTGATCCCGCCGCGCCTCGTCGATCAGGTCCCGCAATGCGGCCGGATCGGTCGTGGTGCGCGGGGTGTGTTTGATGCGGGCGATGGCACGCAGCTTCTTGTCCAGCTCGGCCGGCGGCAGGTGCGCCCACATCGCGCGGCCCGATGCCGATGCGATGCAGGGGATGCGCGTGCCGGCCGGCATGTAGACCGGAATGTGCCTGGCCGGTGCGACGCGCATGACGAAAACCATGTTGTCCTGGTCGTCCGGCACCGAGAGGTTGACGATTTCCCCGCATTCCTGGTTCAGCTGGTGGAGGACCGCGTGCGCATGCTGGAACAGCGGCTGGCGATAGAGGTAGCCATAGCCCAGTCCGACCGCCTTCACCGTGGTGCTGTAGCGCTTGCTGCGCGGATCCTTGGACAGGTAGCCCGTCTGTTCCAGCGTATAGGCCACCCGCTGCGCCGACCCCATGCTGATACCGTTTTCGCGGGCGATTTCCTGCAAGCTCAGCGAGGCGTGGGCGCGGAAGGATTCGAGTACGGCCAGCCCTTTCTCCAGGGACTGGATCAACAGGGCAGAGGCTACGGGCATGGGCGTCTCCGGGTTGGGCTCCCGGGATTGAATTAGGGAAACCCTTACGTTGTTGGGCCGATGGCGGCGGAGTATAAAAATCGGTATGCGGAACTAATTATCGCATAGCGATAACACTTCGCAATCGCCACGGCGGGGTCCGCCAAGCCGTGGACACGAACAATGCAGGCCAATCGAGGTTTCATGCAGTCCTCCGCCGTCCCCCATGACGCGGCCGTCGGTCCCGCCGGGCCGATGTCTTCAGCCGAATCGCAGCCCCTGCCGTCCTCCGTCGACGTCGCCATCATCGGCGGCGGGGTGATCGGCATCAGTGCCGCCCACGCC
This sequence comes from Bordetella sp., assembly GCF_057362025.1. Lineage (NCBI taxonomy): Bacteria > Pseudomonadati > Pseudomonadota > Betaproteobacteria > Burkholderiales > Alcaligenaceae > Bordetella > Bordetella sp. Next base: position 1,020 of record NZ_JBMQQZ010000082.1, read on the forward strand.
CTGGCGCAGTCCGGCGTGCGCGTGGCCGTGCTGGAAAAGGCCACGCTGGCCTGCGAGCAGTCGTCCCGCAACTGGGGCTGGGTGCGCACGCTGACACGCGACCTGCCGGAAGTCCCGCTGGCGATACGCGCCAACCAGTTGTGGAGCGACATCCAGACCCGGGCGGACGTCGGGTTCCGCCGCACCGGCATGCTGTACCTGCAAGAGACCGAGGCTGACGCCGCCGCCCATCAGGCCTGGATGGACCGGGCGAAGATCTACGGGATAGATGCGCGACAGCTCGACCGCCGGGCGGCGCTGGACCTGCTGCCTCACTCCAGCCGCGGCTGGACCGGCGCCATGTACAGCCCCACGGACGGCGTGGCCGAGCCGCAGTTCGCCGTGCAAGGCATTGCGTCCCTGGCACGCGAAGCCGGCGCGGTCATCCTGCAACGCTGCGCGGTACGCGGCGTGGAGCGCACCGCCGGACGGGTATCCGCCGTCATCACGGAGCGCGGTCGCGTCGCGGCGCAGGCGGTGCTGGTCGCGGCCGGCGCATGGTCGCGGCTGTTTTGCGGCAACCTGGGCGCGGACTTTCCGCAGTTGAAGGTGCGGGGATCGGTGATGCGCACCCTGCCCTTCGACGCCGGTCTGACGGCGGCGATCAACGGCAAGGACTTTACCTGCCGCAAGCGCGCCGACGGCGGCTATACGGTGTCGCAGTTCGGCGCGTCCATGGCGGACCTGGTGCCGGACAGCTTCCGGCTGCTGCGCCATTACCTGCGCCCCTGGCTGGCCAACAACACCTTCGTGCGGCTGCGGTTCGGCAAGCGGTTCTTCGAAGAGCTCGCCACGCCGCGGCATTTCGCCGCTGACCGCGTTTCGCCCTTCGAAAAGCACCGCGTCCTGGATCCGCTGCCGTCGCGCGCCGGCGTCGAACAGGCGTGGCAGCGGCTGACAAATGCCTTTCCGGTGTTCAAGGACGCGAAGATCGCGCAATCGTGGGCAGGCTATATCGATGTGACGCCCGACGCCATGCCGGTGATGGACGCCGTGCCCGGCGTGCCGGGCCTGTACCTGGCGTCGGGGTTCTCCGGGCACGGCTTCGGCATCGGACCGGCGGCGGGCGAGGCCATGGCGCAATTGATCCAGGGTCGGACACCCCCGGTCGATCTGCGCCCATTCCGGTTCAACCGATATATCGAACGGGCGACACGATGAACCGCGCAGCCGTACCGGCAAGGACGCCACGATGGCCGCCCCGGCTTGCTCCGACGCCGCCGCCGTAGCTGCCAGGCAGTCGTCCCGACGCACCGCCGCCTCGCGGCACCGCATACCGCAAGATCCATACACAGGAAACACGCTACATGGACTCCACCACGACGGCCGAGCTGCATCGACGATCCACCGTCATCGACGGCCTGGTTTTCTTCAGCGATGGCAGCGCGCGGGATATGCTGGCCGGCGGCGTCAGCGCGATCAACCTTACCGTGACCGACATGGGGTCGGATTTCGAGCAGGCCCTGAGGGATGCCATGGCGTGGCGCGAACGCTGCGCGGCGCCGGATTCGCCATGGATGCTGGTCGAACGCGCCGACGACATCGCGCGCGCCAAGCAGGCCGGCAAGCTGGGCCTGATCATGGGATGGCAGAACGGACGTCCGCTGGGCGACCAGGTCGACCGCGTCGCGCTGTTCCACACACTGGGTATCCGCGTCATCCAGCTGACCTACAACGAAGCCAATCTGCTGGGCGACGGCTGCCTGGAGAAGCGCAACGCCGGCCTGAGCGACCTGGGCGTGAAGATGGTCGAAGAGATGAACCGCGTGGGCATCGCCGTCGACCTTAGCCACTGTGCGGCGCAAACCTGCCTGGACGCGGCACGCTATTCCAGCAAGCCCGTTCTGCTGACGCACGCCAACGCCAATGCGGTGATTCCGCGCCCCCGCAACAAGTCCGATGAGGTCATCAAGGCCGTCGCGGAAACGGGCGGCGTCATCGGCTGCAGCATCCACGCCTACCTGAACTGGCGCGGCGACCCGACGCAGCAGCCGACCCTGGAAGACTTCGTCGCCAACGTCCGGCACATCGGCCAGCTGGTGGGGTACGAACACGTCGGCATCGGCACGGACTTTCCGTCGGTGGACACCTACGAGGCGGTGCGCCACGTCATGGTGATGTCGCGCACGAAGTACGCGGCCTCCGGCGGCGATTTCTCCAGTGCCTTCGGCGATGTGATGGAAGCCCGCTATCCGGTTGAAACGCCGACACCGGCGCAATTCCCGGCCTTCACTTATGCATTGCACAAGGCAGGCCTGACCGATACGCAAATCATGGGCGTGCTGGGCGGCAACTTTCAACGCGCTTTCGCGCAGAGCTGGGCGACCGCCTGAAAACCAACAACCAGGGGAAAAAAATGAGAACGCTGTCCAGCCAGACGGTCCACACCGGCCACGCCATCCGCGCCGGCCTACCCAGCCGCGCCTGCGAGGCCCCCGGGCGGCTTACGTGGTACCGGCGCATCGCGTCGTCCGCACTGGCCGTGCTTGCCGCACTATCCATGCTGTCCGCCTCGCCCGCCGCGCGCGCGGCCGACGACTACCCGGCCTACCCCATCCACATCGTCGTCCCCTACCAGGCCGGCGGCTCGACCGACATCGTCATCCGCAAATTCGCCGAACTGGCCGCGCCCAGGCTGGGCCAGTCCATCGTCATCGAGAACCGCGGCGGCGCCGGCGCGACGCTGGGCGCGCGCGCCATCAAGACCGCCAAGCCGGACGGCTACATGCTGGCCATCCTGCCCAGCCCGGTGTACCGCATGCCGCATATCCAGGACATGGGCTACGACCCGGTCCACGACTTCACTTACATCATGATGCTTAGCGGCTATACGCTGGGCGTGGCGGTGCCGTCCGGCTCGCCGTTCAAGACCTGGGCGGACTTCATCGGCTACGCCAAGGCGCATCCCAACGAAGTGACCTACGGCACCGCCAGCGTGGGCAGCGCCTCCAACGTGATGATGGAAGACATCGCCACGCGCAACGGCGTCACGTGGCGGCACATTCCCTACAAGGGCGAATCCGATGTGCTGACCGCGGTCATCGGCGGCCAGGTCACCGCCTATGCCGGGTCCACCACGGTCCAGCCGCTCGTTCAGGCGGGCAAAATGCGCATGCTGGTAACCTGGGGCGGACATCGCAGCGCCCAGTACCCGGAGGTCCCGACCCTGAAGGAACTGGACGGCACGCCGCCGGCCAACGCGCCCTTCGGCATCGCGGGTCCCAAGAGCATGCCGCCGCAGGTGGTGGCGAAGCTGCAGACCGTATTCAAGCAGGTCGCCGAGTCGGAGCAATTCAAGCAGGTGCTGACGCAGTACGGCCAGGAACTGGTCTACATGGACGGCAAGGACTACGCCGCCTATGCCGCGCGCCAGTACCGGCTGGAAGCGGACATCGTCCGCAAGCTGGGCCTGGCCCAGGACAAATAGCTGGAAACCCGATGCGGCCCATGCCGTCCCATCACGATGCAGCTGGGGGTTGTTCGATGATTGCCTACGTCCCGTCTTCCTGGAGTGCCATCAGGCGCCGCCTGTCGGTCCTGCTTGCCGGCGGCCTGCTGGCCGTGCTGGCCGTGGCGTCCACGCCGCCCGCGCGCGCGGCCGATTGGCCCGACCGCCCCATACGCCTGATGGTGGGCTACCCGCCCGGCGGCGGCACCGACACGGTGGCGCGCGTGCTGGCGCAGCAGTTGTCCAAGGTCCTGCATCAATCGGTGATCATCGAGAACCGCGCGGGCGCCAGCAGCACCATCGCCGCGCAGCAAGTGGTACGTTCGGAACCCGATGGCTACACGGTGTTCTTCGCCACCGGCTCGCCCCTGACGGGCGCGCCGCTGACCGTCAAGGGACTGACCTACGACCCGCTGAAAGACCTGGTCCCCGTCACGCTGATCGGCGGCGGGCCTTTCATTCTGGTCGCCAATCCCGCCTTTCCGCCCAACACGCTGCCCGAACTGGTCGAGTACGCGCGCGCCCATCCCGGCCAGGTGAACTACGCGTCCCCCGGCATCAGCACGGCCAACTATTTCTTCGCCGAACTGCTGAACCAGGACGCCGATATCAAGACCGTCCATGTCCCGTACAAGGGCAGCTCCGCGCTGATCAACGACCTGATCGCCGGGCAGGTGCAATACACCCTGGATACCCCGGGCACGACGCTGCCGCTGATCCATGCGGGCAAGCTGAAGGCCCTGGCGATCTTCAGCAAAAAGCGGCTGGATCGCGCGCCGGACATCCCGACCGCCGTCGAGAGCGGCTACCCCGACATGGTGGGCGGTTCCTGGTATGGGCTGCTGTTGCCGAAGGGAACGCCCCCGGCCATCGTCGATGCGTTGTACCGGGCCACGAAGCAGGCGCTGGCCGGCGAGGAGGTACGCCACGCCATGGAGGCGCGCGACGTCATCATCCAGGGCAGTTCGCCGGCGCAATTCAAGGATTTCATCCAGGCCGAATACACGAAGTGGAAAGCGGTCACGGACAAGCTCGGCATCCGCCCGCAGTAATCGACGCATACGCAAGGAGTCCCGCATGGCGACCACCACCAGCGCCCCCGACCTGACCGCCGGCAGCGCGCCATTGACGATGCGGCCGACGCTGACCGGCCTGAACCACATGATCTCCGCCGGGCACTACCTGGCCACGCAGGCCGGCATGGATGTCCTGCGGGCGGGGGGCAATGCCGTGGACGCCGGTGTCGCGGCCGGCATCGCGCTGGGCGTGGTGCAAAGCGACATCGTCAACTTCGGCGGCGTTGCGCCCATCCTGATCTACCACGCCGACAGCGGCAAGGTCTGGAGCATTTCCGGGCTGGGCTACTGGCCCCGCGCCACGCGCCTGGACGACTTCCTGCGCAAGCACAAAGGCACCATTCCCGCCGGCGTCCTGCGCACCGTCATTCCGGCCGCGCCGGATGCCTGGATTACCGCGCTGGAACGCTTCGGCACCATGAGCTTCGGCGAGGTCGCGGCCGGCGCGATCCGGCTGGCGCATGACGGCTTCGTGATGTATTCGCTGATGGCGGAAGTGCTGGCCGACAATGCCGCGAATTATGCGCGCTGGCCTTCCAGCGCGGCCGTCTATCTTCCCGGCGGCAAGCCGCCGCCGGCCGGCGCGATTTTCCGCCAGACGGACCTCGCGCGCAGCCTGCAGTACCTGGCGGACGAGGAGCACGCCCACCGCGGACAGGGCCGGCTGGCGGGATTGGCCGCGGCGCGCCGCGCCTTCTACGAAGGCGATATCGCCGCCGCCATCGTCAGATACCACAAGGAAGAAGGCGGCCTGGTCACGCATGAAGACCTGCGCGATTTCGCGGTAGAGGTGGATCCCGCCCTGGCCACCGATTTCCATGGCACGCGCGTGCACAGCTGCGGTTTCTGGTGCCAGGGGCCATCGCTGCTGCAGATGCTGAACATCCTGGAGCCGCGCGACCTGAAGACCCTGGGCCACAATACCGCGCCCTATGTGCACCTGCTGACGGAAACGATCAAGCTGGCCTTCTCCGACCGCGAGGCGCATTACGCCGATCCGCGCCATGCGGACGTGCCGCAGCAGGCGCTGCTGTCCAAGGCGTACGCGCGCCAGCGCCTGGCCATGATCGACCCGGACCGCGCCGGGCCGGACATGCCGCCGGCCGGGCAACTGCCGACGGCGCGCGATATCGAGCTGCGCGAAGCCGGGCCCGGCGATACCGCGCGCACCGATCCCCGCCTGGATACCTCTTATGTCGCCGTGGTCGACAAGCACGGCAATGCGTTCTCCGCCACGCCCAGCGACGGATCCTACAACTCGCCGGTGATACCGGGCACCGGCCTGATCGCCTCCGGGCGCGGCAGCCAGTCCTGGGCGCAGGCCGGCCACCCCTGCGCCGTCGGGCCGGGCCGCCGCCCCCGCCTGACGCCCAACCCTTCCCTGGCGATCCGCCCGGACGGCTACGTCATGCCCTTCGGCACGCCCGGCGGCGACGTGCAATGCCAGGCGATGTTGCAGACCTTCCTCAACATCGAGGTGTTCGGCATGGAGCTGCAACAGGCCATCGAGGCACCCCGCTTCGCCAGCTTCAGTTTCCCCTCTTCCTTCGAACCGCATACCGCCGTGCCGGGGCGCCTGATGATCGAAGACCTGATCCCCCGGGAAGTCGGCGATGCGCTGGCCGCCATGGGGCATTCCGTCAAATGGTGGCACGACCGCAACTGGCGGGCGGGTGCGATGTGCGCGGTGCGGCATGACCTGGATACCGGCATCCGCTGGGGCGGCGCCGATCCGCGCCGGCCGGCCTACGCGGCGGGCTGGTAAAGTCCCGGCGGGTTCAAGACACTTCGACTTCGCCGCCGACGGGCCCGGCGGCGAACACGGCGCCGAAGTGCCGTAACCGAATCCTTCAGGAATAGACGCTGCTACCCTAGAAGGGGTCTACACCCCAATCCGAAGGAGGATGCGCATGTCCGATAACGTCATCGGCACTTTTTTCACCGATACACGTTTTCTGGGAATTCCCTTATTGAACTGGCTCATCGCGGTCGCCGCCGCATGCGTCACTTTCGCCGTGACCCGGATCGCCATCGGCTTCGTCCGGCGCAGGTTGCAGGCCCGCTCTCACGCCTCCGGCGCGCACTTCAGCGCGATTGCCGCCGAAGTCATCGCCGGCACCAGCAATACGTTGGTCGCCCTGGCGTCCCTGCTGGTCGGTGCCGGCCTGCTGGACCTGCCGGCGCGCTGGGCGCAGCGCATCGATGGCCTGTGGTTCGTCGTCGCCATCCTGCAGATCGCGCTGTGGGCGCATCGCGCCATGATGCTCGCCATGCATCATTATTTCCGCCGCCATGCGGCATCGGACAGCGGGCAACTCACGGCGCTGGCCGCGCTTTCCATATGGGGCGCCAAGGTATTGCTGTGGGCGGTCGTGCTGTTGGCCATGCTGTCGAACATGGGGGTCAACATCACCGCCTTCGTCGCCAGCCTGGGCGTGGGCGGCATCGCCGTCGCGCTGGCGGTGCAGAACATCCTGGGCGATCTTTTCGCGTCGATGTCGATCGCGATCGATAAGCCGTTCGAAGTGAATGACTTCATCGTGGTCGGCACGCTGGCCGGCACGGTAGAGCACGTGGGCCTGAAAACCACCCGCATACGCAGCCTGGGCGGCGAACAGATCGTCATGTCCAACGCCAGCATGCTGACCGCCACGATCCAGAACTACAAGCGCTTGCGCGAGCGCCGGGTGGTGTTCCAGTTCGGCCTGGACTACGCGTGCACGGTTGAGCAGGTGCGCCAGGTGCCACAGATCGTCGAACGGATTATCCGTGACCAGGACAAAACCCGTTTCGACCGTTCGCATTTCAAGGGCTTCGGCGAAAGTTCGCTGGATTTCGAGACGGTCTATATCGTGCTGGACCCCGGCTACAACCCTTATATGGATATCCAGCAGGCGATCAACCTGGGAATGATGGAGGCCTTCGCGGAAATCGGCGTGCGCTTCGCCCACCCCGTGCGCATGCTGCATGTCGAATCGCTGCCCCAGCCCGGCCGGCGCGAGGAACGCGGACCGCGGCCGGAGGCCGACGGGGGGGCGATGCCCACGGCCCGGTCCGGACAAGGCGGCCGCGAAAGCTGAACGGCCGGCCTGCCCGGCGAGTCCACCTGGGACGGGATCGCCGGCGGCCTGCCTGCCGATGGTGGTGGCGGCCTCCACGAACTTCGCGTCGATGCGCCTGTCGATTTCCGCCACGTTCGCGCGTCGTGGCAGGACGGCGCCGCCATCCCGCCCGCCGTGCACACCAGGAGACCGCTTCCATGGCATTGCAGCTCTACTTCCACCCGTTTTCGTCCTATTGCCAGAAAGCCCTGATCGCGCTTTACGACAACGATATCGCGTTCGAGCCACAGCCCCTGGAAGGGCCGGACAGCGCCACCGGCAAGCGGCTGGCCGAACTGTGGCCGATGAAGAAGTTTCCGGTACTGCGCGATGGCGACCGCACCGTGATCGAGGCCACCTGCATCATCGAATACCTGGGCCTGTACCATCCCGGCCCGGTCCGCATGATTCCGGAGGATCCCAAGGCCGCGCTGGAAACGCGATTCATGGATCGCTTCTTCGACAACTACGTCGCCACGCCGCAGATGCACATCGTGTTCAACCAGATCCGCCCGGAAGGCGCGCGGGACCCCTATGGCGTCGAGCAGGCGCGCACGATGCTGGACACTTCCTACGCCTGGCTGGACAAGAAGATGGCGGACCGCGAATGGGCGGCAGGCGACCGTTTCAGCCTGGCGGACTGCGGCGCCGCGCCCTTCCTGTTCTACGCCGACTGGACGCAGCCCATTCCCGAGCGGTACGCCAACGTGCGGGCCTACCGCCGTCGCCTGCTGCAATACCCGTCCTTCGCGAGGGCGGTCGACGAAGCGCGGCCTTTCCGCGGGCTGTTTCCCTTGGGGGCGCCGGACAGGGACTGATTACGTTCCGCTCGGTGGCCGGCGCCGGATGAATCTTTGCTCGGTGACCGGCTCGCCCCATTGCGAGCCGGCGGCTTCTTCCGCCAACGCGAAGCCCGCGGATTCGTACAGGTGACGCGCGGCGTCCAGGCCGCGGAAGGTCCACAGATAGGTCTCGTCGTACCACTGGTCGGCAAACGCCAGAGCGCGGCCCAGCAGCGCGCGTCCTACCCCCATGCCTTGCAAGCCGCCGTCGACGATGAACCAGCGCAAATGCGCCTGGCGCGTATCGGTATCGCCATCGATCGCCACGGATCCCAGCGCGCGCCCCGCCTCCGCATACAGCCACAATCCTTTGCCCGGCGCCGGCAACGATTCGGCGAAAGCCGCCAGCTCCGTCGCCACCTTGCGTTCGAAGAACACGCCGAAGCCGACCGCCGCCGCGTAATAGCGCGCGTGCAGGGCCGCGATGTCGCCGATGCAGCCGGACAGGTAGCCCTCGACGATATTCGGGCCCCGAGTCGGGGTCGGGACCAGGTTCGGATTGTCGCGAGACAAGGCGTCGCCGTACAGGTCCAGCAGCCGCAGCAAGGCCTGCTGGTCGGCCGGCACCAGCTGACGCAGGGCCTTGGAGACCTGGTCGGTCGCGAAACGATCGATGCGCGCGCGCAGGGCCTGGCCCTGCTGGGTCAGATAAAGCCGGGAGGCGCGCGCGTCGGCATCGTCGCTCTCGCGCCGCAACAGGCCCATGCCTTCCAGCTTCGCGACCTGCCGGCTGGCGTTCGATTTGTCGAGCCGCAGCACGGAGGCAAGATCGCGCGCCTGGATGCCGGGCGACAGCCCGACTTCGATAATGGCGTGTACCGCCGACGGCGCCAGCCCGCTGTCAGCCAGGTACGGTCGCATGAAACCCAGTTCCCGTACCAGCCTGCGCGAGCGTTCGCGCACCTGCTGGATGGTCTGTTCACGGGACAATCCCACGCAGTCCGTCACGTCCATGATGCCCCCGGGCGCGGCATCGATGGCCGCAAAAAGTTGCGTTTCGCAACCAATATACCAGAGGAATCGTCCTGCGCGCTTACCTGTTCCCCGATTTTGGGGACTTGCCCTGTGACTTTCCCCGTTCACGCGCAGCGGAGATTCTGCGCCTACCGCTTGGGCGCCGGGAACACGGGCCAGGTCGCGACCCCAAGCAGTCCCGCCAGCAGCCACACCGCGCTCCATGATGTCGCCGCCAGCACGTGCGGGATGGCGGCGGGCGCCAGGAACAGGCTCAGGTAGACCAGCGTATTGCACATCCCCAGGGCCGTTCCGGCCCGCGCGGGACCCGCCAGCGTCGCGAGTTCGGTGTAGGCCACGCCATGCCACGCGGACACGGTCACACCCGCCGCGATGACCGCCGCCACCAGCAGCAGGGCCGGAGCGTCGGCGGCGGTCGCCAGGGCCAGCACCGCGAAGGCCGCCGCGGCGATCAGTACGACCGCCCGCACATAGGCGCGCCGGTTGCCGCGCAGGTCCGTATAGCGGCCGCTCCAGACCCTCAGGATCATTGCGCCCAGTTGTACAGCGACCATGGCGAAGGTCGTCCCGGCGATCCCCACGCCGCCGAAGTCGTGCAGATAGACAGTCGCGAAACTGAGCACCGCGAATTGCGGCGCGCACAGCACACCGATGGCCAGGACGAGACGCCGGATCGTCGGATCGCGCAGCGGGCTTGCCTTGGGCGGCATACGCGTCGCCGGACCGGTATCGGATTGCGCGCCGCGGACAACGCCATCGGCCGGACGCTTGTCTTCCGGCTCCGGGGGATCGCGCAGCCAGCGCCACGCCAGCAGCGCCGAGCCCGCGCACATCGCGGCCAACACGCCATAGACCGCGCCAAACCCGGCGGTCGAGGCCAGCCACGGCAACGCCAGCGCGCCCAGGCCGCCGCCCAGCGGCACGGCGGTCTGCCGGATGCTCATGGCAAGGCCGCGTTCGCCTTCCTTGAACCAGCGCATGATCGCGCGTCCGCTGGAGCCGTTCACGCTGCCCCCCGCCAGGCCCACCACGCACATCAGCAGCAGCAGCCAATGGAACGACGGGACGAAGCCGGACGACGGCACCATGAACACCGCCATCGCGACCAGCGCCAGCGTGGTCGCGGTCAGGCCAGCCAGCAGCACGGGGCGGTCGCCCCAACGGTCCGTCGCCACGCCCCAGGGCAATTCCGTCATGGCCACCCCCAGTCCGATGGCACCCAGTGCCACGCCCAGCGCGGCGTCGTCCAGCCCATAGCCGGATCGCATCCATACGGCCGTCGTCGGGATACCGGCCGCCGCCGCCGAGAAACTGACGTTGGCGACCACGCCGGCCGCCAATACCTTCCAGCGATGTTCCGGCCCGCACAGTCGCCCCTGGATTGCCGCGCGAGGCGCCCCGGCCGCCTGGCCGTCCGCCAACGCAGGACCGCGCCCGCCTGCAGCCACAATAGCCATGATGTCACCTTGGAACAGAAGTCGATGGCGACAGTGTGGACGGTTTCAATAGTTCTGAATATCACATAATATTTGCCTGTTAATTCGATAAAACCGGATGTTCAGGATGCAAGTGAACCTCGATATCGCCGCGCTGCGCACCCTGGTCATCGGTATGGACCTGGGCAGCTTTGCCAAGGCCGCCGATCGCGTCGGACGCTCGACGTCCGCCATCAGCGCGCAGATCCGCAAGCTGGAGGAACAGGCCGGCGCGCCGCTTTTCCGTAAATCCGGCCGCGGGCTGGCGCTGACCGACGCCGGCGAAGTCATGCTGGACTATGCGCGACGACTCGTGGGCCTGAACGACGAAGCGGCGGTGGCCACGCGGGGCCTGGACATGGAAGGCTGGATACGCCTGGGCCTTCAGGAGGACTTCGGGGAAACATTGCTGCCCGCCCTGCTGGGGCGCTTCGCCCGCGCGCATCCGAAAGTGCGCATCGAGGCCCGTGTGGCGCGCAATACGGAATTGCAGGAACGCTTCGATGCCGGGCAGCTGGATCTCGCCTTGCTGTGGAATAGCGCTCCGCGTATCGACGCCATGCGCCAGCGCCTCGCGCGGCCGCGCATGTGCTGGATCGGTTCTTCGGCCATGCCCTGGCGGCCGGAAGCGGGCGAGCCGCTGCCGCTGATCGCCTTCGACCGGCCCTGCATGTTCACGCAGGCCGCCACCGCGGCGCTGGACCGCGCGCGCATCCCGTGGCGCCTGGTGTTCACCAGCCCCAGCCTGAACGGCCTGTGGGCCGCGACGGCGGCCGGCCTGGGCGTCAATGTGCGCACCGCCTATGGCTTGCCCACATCGGTACGGCCGTTGGACGCGAAGGCTTCCGGCCTGCCATCGCTGCCCGCGCTCCCGCTGCTATTGCTTCGGCGGCCGGGCGAGACGCAGCCGCTGGCGGACCGCCTGGCCGAACTCATCCGCGAGCACATGGACCGCGAGATCGCGCTTCAATCGCGCGGATAGCCGGCCGGCGCGACCGCGGCGCCCTGCACGCCATGGCGCTCCAGGGCATCCGCCACGAAACCGGCGCGCTTGACGTCCTCGACGTAGGCATCCAGGCAGGCGGCCACCGCGGCGCCGCGGTTCCTCGCCGTGGCCATGGATTGGTAAATGGCCATGAAGCGCCCGTCCAGCATGCGCAGGCCGCCGTGGCGCTCCACATCCGCGCGCATCTGCTGGCGCACGCCCGCGGCAGCATCCAGGCCGTCGCGCAGAAACACGTCCACGGCCTTGCCGGACCCGGGCGCATCCACCACGCGCGCATGCCGGAGCTCACGCGCGAGATGCAGGGCATACGCGCTGCCGGCGCCCACCGCGACGCGGCGCCCCGGCTGATCCACCTGCGCATTGCTGACGACGGGAGAGTCGGCGCGCACGACGTACACGCCTTCCATCAGCACATAGGGCGGCGTGAAATGCAGCGTATCGGCGCGCGCCGGATCGATGGCGAAGAAGCCGAAGTCCGCATCCCCCTCCCCCACCGCGGCCACGCATACCTTGGCCGACGGCAGGACCAGCAAGTCGATGCCCACGCCCAGCCGGCGCGCCAGCTCCGTCGCCAGGTCGACGGCGACGCCGCCCGGTTCGCCCGTCGCCGCATCGGCCTTGAAAAGCACGGGATTGGCGCGATTGATGGCCGCGCGCAGCCGGCCCCGCGCGGACAGCGTCCGCGCGCCTTCCGCGGCCGCTGCCGTGCCTGTCGTTCCCGCCGTCGTCATCGCCTATTTCTCCGCAATGCCGGCCTTCCGGATGATGACGGGCCATTGCTTGAACTCCCGGTCCATCAAGGCCGTCAGGTCGGCGGCGGACCCGCCGATCGGCCGCGTGCCGCTCTCTTGCAGCTTGGCCGCCACCGTCTTGTCGTGCACGGCCTCCATGAAGGCCTGTTCGAGCTTCTTGCGCACATCGGCCGGCACGCCGGCCGGCGCGACGATACCGATCCAGTACGTCGATTCGAAGCCGGGGTAGCCGGACTCGGCGATCGTCGGTACGTCGGGCAGCTGCGGCATGCGTTCCAGGCTGCTGACCGCGTAAAGTTTCAGTTTGCCCGCCTTGACGAAATTCGCGGCCGTAATATAGGCGTCCATCTTGACGTCATACACGCCGCCGACCAGGTCGGTCAGCGCGGGCGCGGCGCCCTTGTAGGGAATATGCGTCATGTCCAGCCCCGCGGCCGATTTCAGCAGTTCCATGGAGAGATGCGGGAAGGTCCCGGAGCCCGCCGAGCCATAGGACAGCTTGTGTGTCTTGGCGTACTGGATGAACGCCTTGAAATTGTTCGGCGGCAGCGCGGGATTGGCCACCAGCAGGCCCGGCATATCGCCGATCAGCGCGATGGGGACGAAGTCCTTCTGCGTGTCGTAGGGCAGCTTTTTGTAGATCGACGGATTGGCCGTGTGCGAGGTGGTTGCCATCAATAGCGAATAGCCGTCCGCCGGCGATTTCACGACGTTGTCGGAACCGATGACACCGCCCGCGCCGGCGCGGTTTTCCACGATGACCGGCTGGCCCAGTATCTGCGACACCTTGGTCGCCACGAGCCTGCCCACCAGGTCCGTGCTGCCGCCCGGAGAGAACGGCACCACCAGGCGAATGGGATGATCGGGAAAGGTGCCCGCGTGGGCGGCGGCGCATAGCGCGCTGGCGGCCAGCAGCAGCGCCGGCGCGATCCATGATGGTTTTTTCATGATGTCTCCTTCGTGGCGCGATCCGCGCCCTTATCGTTATATTTCCCCGGCGTGTCCGTCCCGGCCAGGCGATTTCGGCGCCATCCTGGCGGATGCGCCGGCCGGCCCAGGCGGGGGCCGCGCCGGAAATGGCCGCCTCAGCGGTGCGCCGGCGCCCCGTACAGCGCGTCCGCATTCGTTACCAGGATGCGCTTGCGGTCCGCCGCATCGGGCGCCCATTCGGCCAGCAAGTCGAACAGGTCGCCATCGTTCGGCATCTCGCGCCCCACCATATTGACGTGCGGCCAGTCCGATCCCCACACCATGCGTTCGGGTGCGTGGCGGATCAGCGCGCGCGCGATCGGCGTGACGGCCGCGTAGGGCATGTCTCCCTTGGCGCAACGCATGGGGCCGGACAGCTTGATCCATACCCGGCCGGTATCCAGCATCTTCAGCACGGTCTTGAATGCCGGCTGGTCCACGCCCTTGTCGGCGGGCACGCTGGCAAAATGGTCCAGCACGATTTTGCGATTCGGCAGGGCCAGCAGCGGGTCCGCATAGGACACGATGTCCTCGCCGTGCGGATAGAAGTGAACGGGCCAGCCCAGGTTCTCGACCTGCGCCGCCATGTCCGGCAGGATCTGCGGCAGATTCGACGCCCGCCTGGCGCTGACGAAGCGCACGCCGCGCACACCGGCCCGGTCCAGCCGCAGCAGTTCTTCGTCCGACAGTTCATCCGGCGGCAGGATCACGCCGGCGAAACGATCCGGGAAGCGCTTCAATGCGTCCAGCATATAGCTGTAATCGCGGCCATAGCCTCCGCCGCTGACGACCACGGCCTTGCGCAGGCCCAGGGTATCCAGCATCCGAATGGCCGTTTCCGGCAGTGCCTCGCCGGATACATAGGGGCTTGCGGGATCGAAGGGCCATTTATCGGCGGGACCGAACAGGTGGATCTGGCAATCCCAGCCGCCGGGAGGCACCTCCATGGCAGGCTTCCTGATGTCGGGATTGGGTGGCGGGGTCAGGTATGGCATGTACGTCTCCTGGATCTTGCCGGGTCTTGTCGTTTATAGGCCCCGGCCCCGTAGTATCCTGGCTCGCCGGCATGGCGGGGTAATGCCTTCTGCGCGCGCGGCGATGCTCTTTTCTTATCGGAGTAACGATTTGCAGCTGCCTCCCCTCGAACCCAACCTGCGCAGGCTGCGTGCGTTCGTCGGCGTGGTGCAGGAAGGCAGCGTGCGCCGCGCCGCCGACATGCTGCACCTGACGCAGCCCACGGTCACGCGCGCCATCCAGAAGCTGGAACGCGAGATCGGCCATCCCCTGTTCGAACGCACCTCCAGCGGCATGACCGCCACGGCCATCGGCCGGACGGCCGCGCGCCGCGCCGGGCGAGCGCTGGCGTATGTGCGTGCCGCGGAAGACGAACTTGCCCGCTTGCCGCGCCAGTCGGCCGCCACGCCCGCAGACGCAGCCGGAGCGCGGATCGCAGCCCCCGGCCCTGGCTGCGCCGCGCGCATCGTCCACGCGCTGACCAGCCGCCACCTGCAGGCCCTGATCGCCCTGTCCGAGCACGGCACCCACAGCGCCGCGGCGAATGCGCTGTCGCTGTCTCAACCGGCCATCACGCAGGCCCTGAGCGACCTGGAGCGCCTGGTGGGCGCGCCCTTGCTGCTGCGCACCAGCCGCGGCATGGCCGCCACCGCGGCGGGTGAAATCCTGCTGCGTCGCGGCAAACTCGCACTGGCGGAGATCCAGGCCTGCGCCAGCGACATTGCCGAACACCTGGGCACCGTTACCGGCACGGTGGCCATCGGCGTGCTGCCCATCTGCGGCACGCTGCTGGTACCGCGCGCGGTCAACCGGCTGTTGCGCGACCACCCGGCGCTGCACGTCGTCCTGGTCGACGGCCCCTACGACACGCTGCTGCACAAGCTGCGCGAGGGCCGGCTCGATGTCATCGTCGGCCCCCTCCGCGATCCTTCTCCCGCCGCCGATACCCGCCAGGAGGCCCTGTTCGACGGCGCACTGTCGGTGATCGCCCGCAAGGACCATCCGCTGGCCGGCCGCCGCGGCCTGACGCTGGCCGAGCTGGGCCGCTGCGAATGGGTGTTGCCGTCGCGCGAAACCCCCGCGCGCGCCATCATCGAACGCGTCATGGCCCGCGCCGGCCTGCCCATGCCCGACAACCCGGTGGAAGCGAACGCCCTGGCGACCTTGCGCGCGCTGCTCATGGAAAGCGACCGCGTCGCGATGATCTCGCGCCACCAGATCTACTTCGAAGAACGCGGCGGCATGCTGGCCGTGCTGCCCATCGAACTGGCCGATACGGCGCGCCCCATCGGGATGACCGTGCGGGCCGACGCCCAACCGCCGGCCGGCGTGCAATCGCTGCTGGACCACCTGCGCGCGGCGGCCCGCGAACGCCTGCTCGCCTGACACACCGGCATTCCCGGACGGACGCGGTCCCGTATTGCGCGCGGCGCCGGCCGCACGCCGGACGGGCACCGGCCCGCCGCCAGCCGGGATATCATCGCGATCATCCGGCCGCTCGTCGCGCGGTCCCGCTTCCTTCCTGTTCCCATGACGCATACGCTTATTCCGGACATCCGCTCTTCGGCACTCGACCCCATTCTCCAACGCGTCCTGCGTGCCATCCGGCGCCGCCGCGAACACGGTTTCCATTTCGCCGGCAATTTCCTCGCAGTGTCCTTCGACCGCGTCACCGTCGACGACAGCCTGGTCAGCATGAAGGCGGAATGCCATGCCCGGGACGGCGCCATCGACGGCACCGCGCTGGGAGTCCTGGCCGACCTGGCGCTGGCCGCGCCCATACGCGCGGCGCTGCCCGCCGATACACGGTTGGCCACCGTCAACATGCAGCTGCAACTGACGGGCGCGCCCTGCCATGCACCCGTCACGGCACGCAGCAGCTTTCATGGTTTTCTGCACGGCGCCGCGGGCCGGCAGGCCGTCAGCCGCGTCACCCTGCACGGCGCGGGCCGGGAGATCGGGCTGGGCACGGCCACTTTCATGGTGCTGGACCTGCCGCCCGGCATTCCGATTCCCTTCCTGACCCCGGTCGATCCCGCGCTGGACGAGACGCCGCTGCTCGACCCCGACACCGATCTGGACGCCGGCGAGCGCGCGCTGTTCGATTACGTCCGCATGGCGCTGGACGACAGCAAGCCAGCCAACGATTTCACGCAACGGCTGTGGGGCTACCGCACGCATGCCCGCGAGGGCGGCGCGTCCGGCGCGCTGGCCAACGGGCCGCACATCGCGAACCGCGTCGGCCACGTGCAGGGCGGCGTGCTGCTGGGCTTCGCGCAGGCCACGGCCCAGGCCGCGCTGCCGGCCGACTGGGGCTTGAGCAGTATCACGGCCACCTATGTCAGCCCGGGGGAAGGCGACGAACTGAAGGCCGAGGCGGATATCGCCCATCGGGGCCGCACCACCGCGGTCACTCGTGTCACGATCACCACCGGACAAGGCCGCCGCGTGCTGGAGGTGCTGGCCACGCATTCGCTGCGCGCCGGCTCCGCCTGACCCCACGGTCCAGCAGGCGGCCGCACCCGCCGCTATGATGGATGTTCGAAGAATGCTTAGCGCCCGTATCCCATGAAAATCGCCACCTTTAACGTCAACGGCATCAACAGCCGCCTGCCCAACCTGCTGCGCTGGCTCGAACAGACCCAGCCCGACGTGGCCTGCCTGCAGGAACTCAAGGCGCCGCAGGAAAAATTTCCGGAAGGCCCCATCCGCGACGCCGGCTACGGCGTCATCTGGCACGGGCAGAAAAGCTGGAACGGCGTTGCGATCCTGACACGCGGCTGCGACCCCGTGGAATCGCGCCGCATCCTGCCCGGCGACGACGCCGACGAACAAAGCCGCTATATCGAAGCCACGGTGCAGGGCATCGTCGTGGGATGTTTGTACCTGCCCAACGGCAACCCCGCGCCGGGACCCAAATTCGACTACAAGCTCAAGTGGATGGACCGCCTGATCGCCCATGCCGCCGGCCTGGTGGACAGCGGCCAGCCCACGGTGCTTGCCGGCGACTACAACGTCATCCCCACCGATGCGGACGTCTACAAGCCGGAGCGCTGGGTCGACGATGCGCTGTTCCGTCCCGAATCGCGCGAGGCCTTTCATAAGATGATCGCGCAAGGCTGGACGGATTCCCTGCGCACCTGCCATCCGGACGCACGCATCTTTACCTACTGGGACTACTTCCGTAACGCGTATGCACGCGACGCCGGCATACGCATCGATCACCTGCTGCTGAATCGCGCCCTGGCGCCGCGCCTGCTGGATGCGGGCGTGGACCGCGATGTGCGCGGCTGGGAAAAAGCCAGCGACCACGCGCCGACCTGGATCACCCTGAAGCCGGCCTGACGGCGACGGCCCCGCGCCGGCCGCATCGGCAGCCAATTGTCCGCGCCGCGCCAGGCGGCGCGGCGCCACTGTTCCGGAATTCCGCCGTATCAATTCCGCTGGACAGCGTTTATCCCCGCCCCGACAACGCTTATCGTGATCGGCTCGAAGGTGCGCGCAGCGGCGTCCTGCCGGCGCGCCCTCCCCGATTCATCCTTTTGTAGGAAACCGATCATGAGCAAACTCGCAGGCAAGGTCGCCGTTGTCACCGGCGCGTCCAAGGGCATCGGTGCGGCCATCGCCAAGGCGCTGGCGGCCGACGGCGCCGCCGGCGTCGTCAATTACGCCTCCAGCAAGGCCGGCGCGGAAACCGTCGTGCAGGAAATCACCGCCGCCAAGGGCAAGGCGGTCGCCGTCGCCGGCGACGTCTCCAAGGCCGCGGACGCCAAGGCCATCGTCGCCGCCGCGGTGGCGCAGTTCGGGCGCCTGGACATCCTGGTGAATAATTCCGGCATCTACGAATTCGCCGCCCTGGGCGACATCACGGAAGAACACTACCGCAAGCAGTTCGACGTCAATGTCCTGGGCGTGCTGCTGATGACCCAGGCGGCCTCCCCGCATCTGGGCGAAGGCGCCAGCGTGATCAACATCAGCTCCGTGGTGTCGCGTATCACGCCGCCCGAGAGCGCCGTCTACAGCGCCACCAAGGGTGCGGTGGATGCCATCACCGGTGTCCTGGCGCGCGAACTTGGCCCGCGCAAGATACGCGTCAATGCCGTCAACCCCGGCATGGTGATTACCGAAGGCGTGCATAGCGCGGGCATCGCCGGTTCGGAAATGGAAGCCATGGTGGTCGCCCAGACCCCGCTGGGCCGCGTCGGCCAGCCCCGGGACATCGCCACGGTCGCCGCCTTCCTGGCTTCGGACGATGCGGCATGGCTGACGGGCGAAACCATCACCGCCAGCGGCGGGCTGCGCTAAGGCGATTGGGGCGGCGTATAGTCCCAGCTTTTGCCTTCCGTCCGCCGCTTCATGCACGTCTTCGTCCAAAGTCCCACCGCCCTCGACTCGACTGCCGTGGAAAGCCTGGCCGCCCGCCTGCGGGGCAGCGGCATCGCCTACCAGGGGCCGGCGGCCGCCCGGCTCACTCTCCCCGCGCAAGCGGATACGCCGCGCGACACCTTGCATGCCGCTTGCCAGGCGATGGGGCTGGACAGCGCGGTGCTGCCGCCGGGCTGCGGCCTGGCGGACTTCAAGCTCGCGGTGTTCGATATGGATTCGACGCTGATCAATATCGAGTGCATCGACGAACTGGCCGATCTGGTCGGCAAGAAAGAGCAGGTGGCCGCCTTGACCGAGCAGGCCATGCAGTCCGGCAAGATCGATTACGACACCAGCCTGCGGATGCGCACCCGGCTGCTTGCGGGATTGCCGGTCAGTGCCTTCGAATCTTTGTATGACGCACGTGTGCGTTTTTCGCCCGGCGCCCGCGCGCTGGTCGCGGGCCTGCGGCGAGCGGGACTGAAAACCGCAATCGTCTCGGGCGGCTTCGATTACTTTACCGGCCGGGTACGCGCGGAGCTGGGCGTGGATGCCGACTACTCCAACCGGCTCGCCGTCGAGAACGGCCGGCTTACCGGCGAGCTGGAAGGACAGCTCATCAACGCGCAAGCCAAGGCGCGCCACCTGGCGCGGCTCTGCGCCGAGATGGACATTCCCACGTCGGCCGCGATCGCCATCGGCGACGGCTCGAACGACCGCGAAATGATGGCGCTGGCCGGTCTGGCGGTGGGCTTTCGGCCCAAGGCCATCCTGCGTCCGCTCCTGGATGTCGTCATCGACCGCCTGGGCCTGGATTCGCTGCTGAACGCGCTGGCCCCGACGCGCGGCTGAGACGCCTAGGCCGGCGGCGTCGACTTCCGGTAAATCAGCTGGCCCGGCAGCAGCTTGTGTTCATTCCCGGTGCTGTCACCCAGCAGCAGCGCGATGGCGGCGGCGATCATCTCTTCCACCGGCTGCCGTATGGTCGTCATGTCGTAGGCCGCGTTGGATGCGACCGGGTGATCGTCAAAGCCAAATACGCGCACGTCTTCGGGCACGCGCTTGCCCAGTTCGTAGCGCAAGGCGTCGATGGCCCCCGACGCAATTTCATCGTCGGCGCAGAACAGGCCGTCCAGCGCGGGATGGCGCGCCAGGAGCGTCCGCGTGGCCTCGTACCCCCAGGCATAGGTGAATTCCTTTTCTAGCGCGGGCGCCGAGGGCAAGCCCAAATCGGCCACTCTCTGCATGAATCCCGCCAGACGGTCCCGATTGGTCGAAACGGTGGGCATGCCGCCCAGGAACCCCAGATGCCTGCTACCCGAACGGTGGAGGACATCCGCCGCCAGGCGGCCGCCACCGATGTTGTCCGTGGAAACGGAATGACCGTTCCCCACCTGCGAATACCGGTTGAACATGACCACCGGCACGCCTTGCCTGACGCAGAGGTCCGCGCCGGACGAGTTCAGCGATGCTGTCGTGATGATGACACCGCGGACCCGATACTGCAGCACCAGGGGCATCAGGTCATCCACGGTCTGTGGCGGCGTCGCGTTGAACAACAGCGCTTGCAGCCCCACGCGATGCAGCTCGCGGGTGATCAACTCCAGCACCACCGGATACCAGGGGTTGGTGATGTTGGCCATGACGATGGCGATGATGTTGAATCTTCCGCTGCTCAGGCCGCGCGCGACAGGGTCCGGCCGGTAATCGACAAGGTCGATGACCTTGAGGATCTTTTCGCGAATCTCGTCCGAGATCGCGCCCTTGCCCGAGACGAAGCGCGATACGGCGGCCTGCGAAACGCCGGCGAACCGGGCGACGTCTTTCTGTGTGGGGGTTTTCTTTTTCACCGTGATACTGGGATGGGGCCGCGTCCGCGCCGCCGCGCGGCCGCCGCCTGGAAATGGGTCAGGCAATTTTCCATGATTCGCGACACATCGTTGTCGTAGCGGTTGTACGCAAGGCTGCCCAGGAAGGTGATCGAACCGACGGCGAACAGGCCCCCGCCCTGTTCGGCCAGGCCGACCGCCATGTGGGCGCGCACCCCTTCGTACTTGCGGGGCAGCGATGCCGCGATGGTCCAAGTGAGTATTTCTTCAGGCACCGTACGAAAAGTCGGGCCGTGCCCATCCGAGATACCCACGATCTTCAGGTAACCGGGCGAACCGAGTTCCGGCACCACCTGGTCCAGCTCGAAGCCTGCCGCGCCGCCGCCTGACAGGCCATGGCCGCCGAAGGACTCGCCATCCACGCCCTGGAACAGCCAGGCCACGTCCGGATCGCGCGATTCCGGAGTGCGATGGTAACCGACGCCTTCGAACGCCCCCTGCACCGCGAAGCCGACGCCGCCGGTCACCTGGGGAGGGATGCCATTGCGACGCCACATGCCGCCGTAGCCGCCGTCGAGCTGATGATAGTACTCGCCCGGTTCGCTGGCCCAGGCGCGGATCCCGCCCTCGGCGCGCCGGATCTCCAGCATGTGCGGCGCCGATGCGGGGCGGGCGATCTTCCAGTAGAAACCATTGGCGCCCAAATACATCAGGTAGCCGCCGGCTTCCCGGTAGGCGATCAGCGCTTCGATCATGCGCCGCGTGTGGTATTCGGGATGGGAGCCGGTCAGCACGACATCATAGGGCGCGAGCGCCTCCGCGCCCTGGTCGTCCAGGTCTTCATCGGTGATGACGTCGTAGTCGTAGCCCTTCTCGTGCAGCCAGTCGGTCAGGTGCGAATCCGCCGAAAAATGGCGCAAGCCGGAGCCGCGCGCATCGGCGAAGGTCAGGTACCCGGGGCGCATCGTCAGGATGGGCCGCAGCCGCGACGACAGGCTGATGCCGGCCGTGTCCTTGTGGCGGTTATAGGTGGACGCGCCAAATCGGGTGACCACATCGGGGTTGTGCGGATAGGCACCCCACGCGCGGATACGCTGCTCCAGTTCGCCCGCGTAATTGCCACGCGCATGATTGGCGTAGGCCTGGTAGGTCAACGTCGGTGCCAGGAACAGGATGCGCGCGCGAGGCCCGTCCACGCCGGGCGTCACGTAGAACGGAATGGTGTCCTTGCCCACGCCATTGTCCACCTCCAGGCCATACACGCCGGATTTCATGCCGGGCGGTATCTGCAGGCTCAGGGCCTCCTGCCAGCCGCAGTCGGCCAAGGCGTCCGCGTGGAAATACAGCGCGGCGTACTCCGCCGGGGCCCGCTTCCAGTCCTGGTTCAGGCCGGTCCACGCCGAGCCGCGCACCGCCCGGCCGGGCATATTGACCAGATCGAGGGCCGGCATGCCGGGTTGGGTGCCGGGAATGCGCGGGTCCTGCATCCCGGCGGACAGGTCCCAGGCGGCGAGCAGCCGCTCCGTAGGCTGGACAGCCATGCCGGCGTCCGCGCCACCTGCCGCGACGGCATGCAGCGTGGGCGCTTCCACCAGTCCATTGAAACCCGATACCGGATGGCCCCGCCATAGCGCCCCCAGGCAAAGGCGCGCAGGTGGCGGCAGGCCCGCATCCGCCATCGCCTGCCCGGTCCGGGCAGGAATCGCGGGACCGGCGCCCGGCGTCCCGGCCGGCACGTGGCTCAACGACACATCCACACGGCCTGTCTGCCTGTCCACCATCCACTGCACGGCTTGCCAGCGATCCTGCAGCGGATGCAGGCCGGTGGGCAAGTCGCGCGTCGTGGCGCCTTGGCCGTCCAGCACGCGCACGCGCAGCTCGCCCCGGTCCAGCACCAGGGCCAGGCCGCTGGCGCCCTGCTCGTCCTGCAGGCTGGCGAGCACCTGGGGGCGGTCGTCGCGCAACAGGGTGGGCTTGCATCGCAAGCTCAGCTTCAGGCAGCGGCCGTTGCCGTCGGGCAGCGCAGGCAGCGCGGCAAGCGCGCAGGAGCCGGGATACACCGGCTGGTCCAGGCCGGCATACTCCGCCTGCAAGGGCAGTGCCACGGGTTCGAGCTTCATGCCCGGGCCTTGCGGATTGGGATCCGCGCAATGGATGCGCACTACCCGCGCGCTGAATGGCCGGTTGCCTGTCGAACTGATCCGAAAGGACAGGCGCTGTCCGGGCCGCGCGCTGAACGGGGTGACGTAGCCGACGATGGGCGGGTTTTCAGGGGATGCGGTCATGGGTGCGGATTCGTGTTGCAAATGGCGAACGTGGCTTCAGTGCACCGCCAGGTATTGTTCGAGGCGCGCCGGTGTGGCGCGTGCTTCGGCGCTGCCGAAGCTGTCCGCCACCGCGCCGTTTTCCAGCACGACGACGCGGTCGGCGATGTCCAGCGCCATGGTCAGGTTCTGCTCCACCAGCAGGATCGTCAAATCGTCGCCTTTCAGCTGGTTCAGTACATTGGCGACGGCCTTGACCATGATGGGCGCGAGTCCCTGCGAGGGCTCGTCCAGCAACAGCAGGCGCGGTCCCATGGCCAGGCCGCGCGCCATCACCATCATCTGCTGCTGGCCACCGGAGAGTTCGCCGCCCTTCTTGCGCAGCAGTTCCTTGAGCAGCGGAAACAGGTCCATCAGGCGATCCAGCGTGTAAGGCGAACCGGGCCGGTAGCCGAGCATGATGTTCTCGCGCACCGTGAGCAACACGAACGGGTCGCGCGTTTCCGGCACGAGCGTCACGCCCAGCCGCGAAATGGCATGCGGACTCAGGCGCGTAATGTCCCTGCCGTCGAAGGTGATGGTGCCGCTGGCGGCGCCGTTCAGGCCCATGATGGAACGCAGTGTCGTGCTCTTGCCGGCGCCGTTGCGCCCGAGCAGGGCCACCACTTCCCTGTTCCCGATCTCGAACGAGACGTCGTGGATGGCCTGGCTGGGGCCGTAATAGGTATTGATGGAATTGACCTTGAGCAACATGTTCAGAGTCCGAAGTAGGCGGCATGAACGGCCTGGTTCTCGGCGATTTCGGCCGCCGTGCCGGCGGCAATCAGCGCACCCCGGTTCATCACATGGATGCGGTCGGAAATCTCCATGACGACGTTCATCTTGTGCTCGATCATGACGATCGTGTATTGCGGCTTGATGGCCTCGATGAAGGTCTTGACGCGCTCCGTTTCGCGCTGCGACAGGCCGGCGGTAGGTTCGTCGAGCAGAAGAATGCGTGGGCGCGTCGCCAGCGTGACGGCGATCTCCAGCAGGCGCTGGTCCCCGTAGGACACTGCGGCGGCCAGCGTGTGCTCGTACTGCCCGAGCCCGAGCTGATGCAGCAGTTGGCTGGCCTGCTCGCGCAGCACCGTGTCGCGGTCGACCCGGCGCCACCATCCCACCCGGCCGCCCCGCGCGGCGCGATACGCCGCCAGCCAGACGTTCTCCAGGAACGTCAGTTCCAGGTACACGCTGGAGATCTGGTACGAACGGCCCACGCCGCGCCGCGCGATTTCGTGCGGCTTGAGCCGAGTCACCGATTCGCCCAGCAGCAGGATATCGCCCCCACTCACGGGAAGATCGCGCGTCAGCAGGTTGAACAAGGTGGTCTTGCCAGCGCCGTTGGGGCCGAGGATGCTGTGCAGCATGCCGGCCTCGAAACCTATGGACAGGTCTTCTATGACCACGTTCGCGCCGAACTTCTTCGTGACCCTGTGGGCCTCGTAGGCATACGCCGGCGTGGCGTTCGCGGACGTCACGACGGCGCTCATGGCGTGCTCCTTTGCTGGCGGCGCGCAGTGAAAAGCCCCCGCACGCGCTCGAACAGCTCGATGGCGCCGCCTTTCAGGAACAGGACGACCAGGATGATGAACAGGCCGAACAGCAGTGGCCAGCGCGCCCAGATCAGGCTGAAGAACCCCTGCAGCCAGATGAACAGCACCGCCCCGATAATCGGGCCGAAGATCGACGACATGCCGCCGATGATGACCATGAACACCGCCGTGCCGGAGTTGGTCCAGGAAATGGCATCGATGGGCATGATGCGGTAGAGCATCGCGAAAAGCGCGCCGGCCACGCCCGAGGCCGCGCCCGCCGCCACGAAGGCCAGGAGTTGCGCGCGGTAGACCGAATAGCCCAGCGAAGCGGTGCGGCGGGCATTCTGCCGCGCGGCGTTCAGCACCAGGCCCAGCGGGCTGTGCATCAGCTGGTACAGCGCGGCGAAGACGGCGACGAACAGTACCGCCGCGAAGATGTAGAAGTTCTCGTGTATCGACAGATCCAGCGTGCCGACGCCCGGTACGTCCAGGTCGGGACGGCGAATCCCGCCCAGCCCGTCTTCGCCGCCCGTGACGCTATGCCAGCTATACGCAAGGTAATAGATCATCTGATTGAACGCGAACGTCAGCATCATGAAGTAGATGCCGGTGCGCTTGATGCTCATCATGCCCACCACCAGCGCCACGGCGGCGCTGCCCGCGGCCGCCAGGGCGATACCCGCGACCAGCGGCAGGTCCGTGTTGATGAAGACATACCCGGCGACATAACCGCCCACGCCAAAGAAAGCGGCCTGGCCGAAGGAATACAGGCCCGCCACGCTCACCAGCAAATAAGTCGCCAGCGCGAAGATGCCATAGATCAGGATCTCCGTGGCGATGTTGATCGGCATGCAGAACGGTGCCGCAATGGCGATCGCGATGGCTATGGCACAAACCGAATAGGTCGAGGCGATACGTTTCATCAGCGTTCCCCAAACAGGCCCTGGGGCCGGATCATCAGGGTGGCCACCATCGCCACGTAGATGAGCACGGTACTGGCGGACGGCGCGAACACGGACGACACGCTCTGGATGATGCCCACCAGCACGCCGCCCGCCAGTGCGCCGTAGAGGGAACCCAGGCCCCCGATCACCAGCACGACGAAGGCGATCGAAAGCATCTCAGAACCCATGGTGGCGTTGGCACCCAGCAGCGGCAGCACCAGCCCGCCCGAAAACCCGGCCAGGCCGGTGCCCAGCGCGAACCCGGCCGTGATCAAACGGGATACGTCGATGCCGAGGCACTGCGCCATCTCGCGCTTGTCGATGCCGGCACGAATCTGCGAGCCGAGCCGGGTGCGCTCGATCAGCAGCCACACCGCCGCGATGGTCAGCGCCGCCATCACCCCGTTGAAAGCCAGGTACTTTGGAAGATAGGTGAAGCTCAGGTCGAACGCGCCCTCCAGCCATTCGGGCGCCGCCGCGCTCAGGCCCATGGGCCCCCAGATAATAATGATCAGTTGCTCCAGCACCAGTGCCATGCCAAACAGGAAAAGCAGCTGGTACAGGTAGGGGCCGTTCATCAGACGCGCCACCCCGAGTTTTTCGACCAGCACGCCCACCGCGGCGGGAACCGCGAAAGCGATCGCCAGCGCGAGCGCGAAGGGGATTCCGGCCTGCAGCGCGGCGTAGCAGGCATAGGCGCCCAGCGCGTAGAAGGCGCCGTGCGCGAAGTTGGGAACGTTCAACAGCCCCTTGATGATGGAAAGTCCGAACGCGGTAAGCGCGTAGATCATCCCGATCGCAAGTCCGTTCAGGAGCTGCGCGGCTAGCAAGGAAATCATGGGTTGCCCTGATGAATAGGGCCACCCGGCGCGCTCATGCGCCGGGCAGCGTGCGAACCGGTGTGGCGGTGCGAGCCTGACGCGGCCTTACGCCGGGCGCTTGCATTCGTTAAGCTCGGGCGGCTGCTGCTTGTCGCTCCGGGCCACGATGGTTGCCAGGTCGAACTCGTTCTTCATGGCCTGGGGTGCCTTGCATTCGATCACGTAGTACGGACGTATGGTCTGATGCGTGCGGGCGTCGATATGCGTCGGCCCATAGATGCTGTCGAACTGCATGCCTTCGAGCGTCTTGATGACCGCCTCCACGTCAACGGAGCCCGCCTTGTCCATGGCCATCATCAAGGTCCGCACCGAATCATAGCCATAGGCCGCCGCATAGGAAGGAACGTTCTTGTAGGCTTCCAGGTAGCGCTTGACGAATGCCTTGTTGATCGGCGTATCGATGTCCTGGTAGTAGTTCAAGCCGAGGATCATGCCGCTGCGCATGGCCGGCGACAACTCGCGCATTTGTTCCACTTCGAGGGTCCACGGGCCGACCAACCGCACCGACTTCACGCCGAAGCTGTGGAATTGCCGCACCGCAGTCACCGCATCGGCGCCCGCGGTCAGCAGGCAGATCAGGTCGGGCCGAGTCGACAGGGCCTTGGTGAAATACTGGGTAAACTGCCGCTCGCCGGAGGGATGATTGTCGTTGCCCACCAGTTCCAGCCCCAGCTCCTTCGCGGCCACCTGGGTGTAATGCAGTAGCGATTGCCCGAAGGCGTAGTCCGCCGTGATCGTGTAGATCTTCTTCTTGTCCGGCATGGTCTTGCTGACGTATTCCAGCGTCGCGCGCAGCGCGGTGTAGGCGTGCGCCGACCATTGGAAGGTGTACGGGCTGCAGCGCGACCCCGTGAAGTCCTCCGACCCGCCGGCGGCATACTGCAGCACTTTTTCCTGTCGCGCGACCTCGAGTTCGGCCAGTCCCACGGCGCTGGAGAAGTTGCCGACGAAATAGCGCAGCTTGTCCGTGCCGATCGCCTCGGTCAGGCGGCGCACGCCCACGGCCGGTTTTCCTTCGTCGTCGCGCACGATCAGGTCGATCTTCTTGCCCAGTACCGTGCCGTTCCGTTCTTCGAGGGCGAGCTTGGCGCCCTTAAGGACCAGGTCGCCGGCATAGGCGAAAGTGCCGGTCTGCTGCGAGATCACGCCCAGGGTAAGGGTGTCTTCCGAGCGCTGTGCCCACGAGATGCCGCCCAGCGACGATCCGAGGGCGGCGACGCCGGCCTTCAGCAAGGTGCGGCGGTCCAATTTCTTGTCTGTCATCATCATGTTCCCCTTGAAAGCGCCGGCTCAATGCGCGGCTTGGTGGTTGGCGAATCCCATCTCCGCGCCGAAGGTGGTCAGCCCACGCTCCAGCCGCGCCAGCAGATCTTCCATCTCGGTCTTGCTGATGACCAATGGCGGCGCAAGCAGCGTGGCATTATTCAGCGGCGGGATGCCCGCCGTATAAACGATCAGGCCCGCATCGAAGCAATGCGCCGTGAAGCGCGCATTGGCATTGCGCGACGGATCCGGCGGTGTCCCGGTGACGGGATCCGTCACGAACTCGAACCCCCACAGCAGGCCGCGGCCGCGAACATCGGCGATCCACGGGAAGCGGTCCGCCAGCCGGCGCAGCCCGGCCTCCATCTGCGTGGCGCGCGCCGCCACGTTGGCCAGCACATCGTTTCTGCGCATGTAGTCGACGACCGCCAGGCAGGTCGCGGCGGACAGCGGGTTGGCGCTGAACGTATGGCCGAAAGGCACGGTCTTGCCGGTGGCGGCGAAGGTTTCGACGATGCGCTGGTGAAACAGGACCGCACCCATCGGC